>NZ_JAAQWU010000030.1:0-64895 GCF_012985695.1 Pseudomonas sp. WS 5027
CACAGGGCTGGGCGCGGCGGACAAGGCGCGTTGGCTGACCATCAGCTTTACCGGCGATCGCAAGTGGATTGCCGGATAGTCAGTTAGACCGCGGTGAGGCCATCGCAGGCATAGGTATCTACATAACTTTGCCGCAACGCCTAAATCCAGGCAGATAGCGCAGTTGTGGCAAGCCCGCTCGCCACGGGGGAGTTCGTCAGTTTCTGAAAGTTGTGTGATACCTATGCTGCGATAGGGCAGCAAAGATCAGCCGAAAAATTCGATCAGGCCCTGATAGCACGTCGCCAAATGGTAGGGCGTAGTCGAAGGCATATCCCGCCGGCTCACCTCACCCTTGGCATCCAGGCATTCATTCCAGCCCCTGGCATGCAAGAAATGCTGCTGCAACGCCAGCAACTGGCGCTCCAGCACCGCTTCGCTGCCTGGCCGCAGCGTCAGCGCGCGCAAATACTCGGCCTGGGCCCAGATGCGTTGGGTGCCGTCACGCACGGTACCGTCCAGCGCCAACATGCCACTGACGGCGCCGCTCAAGTTATCCACACCGGTTTGCTCGGCATAGGCAAATGCCCGGCTCAGCGACGCATGCAGCGCTGTGCCGCGCAGTACGGGCGAGGATTCGAGCAGGAAGAACCACTCGAACTGGTGCCCCGGTTCGAACCAGTTATCCACAGCGCCCAGCGGCTTCTCCATCATCACGCCATGCTGGCGTTCGATGAAACGCTGCTGCATGGCCGTCGCCAATGCCAGCAGGGCCTGTTGCACCGCCGCGTCTTCACGCACCGCGAGGGTGGCGAGGAAGCCTTCGGCCAGATGCATCAGCGGGTTCTGCAGCGGGCCGGACTTGAGGGACGACCAGTTGCGCTCCACTACCGCTTCATAAAGGCCGTCGCCCGTGGCAAAGCGTTCGGCGACGACTTCCAGGGCGGCATTGAGCACCGACTCCACCAGTGGCTCACGGACCTTGGCCCAGTAATGGGCGCAGGCGAAGATGATAAACGCGTGGGTATACAGGTCTTTGCGCTTGTCCAGCGGCTTGCCGTGGGGGTCGATGCTGTAGAACCAGCCGCCATGCTCGGCGTCGTGAAAGTGCCGCTGCAGCGAGCGAAACAATGCCGCTGCACGTTCTTCGGCAAAATCCTTGCCCGGCTCGCCGATCAGGCTGGCAAACACGTACAACTGCCGGGCACAGGCCATGGCGCGGTAGCGTTGGGGGGGCAAAGGACGGTGATCGGCATCCAGCGCCTCATAGGGCAACGCCAGCTCGGCATTCCAGCCAGGACCCTGCCAGAGCGGCACGATCAGGTCGTTGAAGTGCGTGAGCACAGCGTTCAATTGAGGCTTATTGGCAGAGCTTGGAGCGATGGGCATCGGCTGGCGTCGTCACGGCAGGGGTGTTTGCCGCGCATGGTAGCAGGCTTGTGATCGGTGGTGTCTTTGCGAGCGCTATCGCGGGCAAGCTCGCTCCCACATTTTTGAATGGTGAATCCGTTCAAATGTGGGAGCTGGCTTGCCTGCGATGAGTGCCTTACAGGCACTGCATGATTCAGCCCGCCAGCAACCAAACCCCAGTCGCCGCCGAAGCCGCCCCCGCCACCCGCACCAGCGGCGCAGCGGCTGCTGGCAGCAAGCGCACCACGGCATAACCGGCGGCGTGCAGCACAGCAGTGGCCCCGACAAACCCGGCCGCATACGCCCAAGGGCTGGTCATGTCCGGCAGCTCCAGGCCATGGGCCACGCCATGGAACAGGGCAAACACGGCTGTGGCAACCACGGCCATCGCCACCGGCGGGCGAATCGCCAAGGCCACCGCCAGGCCCAGGGCCAGCACCGACGCAGCAATCCCGCTTTCCAGGGCCGGCAGGGCCAACCCTTCAAAACCCAACACGCCGCCGAGCAGCATGGTGCCGACAAAAGTACACGGCAGCGCCCAACGCGCTGCGCCTTGTTGCTGCGCCGCCCATAGGCCGACGGCCAGCATCGCCAGCAAATGGTCGAGCCCGCCGAGTGGATGGCTGATACCGGCCACCAGGCCATTGTCGCCATGACCCGGATGGGCAAAGGCCAGGGCCGGGGCCAGTAGCAGGGTGGCGGCGGCAAACAGTTTGTTGAGGCTCATAAACAGCTCCTTGGTAAGGGGATCAGGCTGCGCTCAGCAGGCCTTGGCGTTCGATAAAGGCGACGATTTCTTCCAGGCCGACGCCGGTTTTCTGGTTGCTGAAGACAAACGGCTTGCCGCCGCGCATGCGCTGGGTGTCGCTGTTCATCAGTTCCAGCGAGGCGCCGACCAGCGGTGCCAGGTCAATCTTGTTGATCACCAGCAGGTCCGACTTGCAGATCCCCGGCCCGCCCTTGCGCGGCAGCTTGTCGCCGGCCGACACATCGATCACGTAGATGGTCAGGTCCGACAGTTCGGGGCTGAAGGTAGCCGACAGGTTGTCGCCGCCCGACTCCACCAGAATCAGGTCGAGGCCTGGAAAACGCCGGTTCAACTGGTCCACCGCTTCCAGATTGATCGACGCGTCTTCGCGAATGGCCGTGTGCGGGCAGCCGCCGGTTTCCACGCCAATGATGCGCTCGGGTGCCAGCGCCTGGTTACGCACCAGGAAGTCGGCATCTTCGCGGGTATAGATATCGTTGGTGACCACCGCCAGGTTGTAGCGATCACGCAGGGCCAGGCACAGCGCCAGGGTCAGGGCGGTCTTGCCGGAGCCAACGGGGCCGCCGATACCGACGCGCAGGGGTTGTGTGTTCATGGGGCTCTCCTAGGAACGGAACAGGCGGCTGTACTGGCGCTCGTGGGCCATGCATGCCAGGGACAGGCCGAACGCGGCGCTGCCAAAATGATGGGGATCGCGCTGGCGGGCGTCCTGCTGGGCTTGTTGCAGCAACGGCAGCAGTTCGCTGGTCAGGCGTTGGGCGGCCTGTTGGCCCAGGGGCAGGGTCTTCATCAGCACCGCCAATTGGTTTTCCAGCCAGCTCCACAGCCAGGCGGCCAGGGCATCGTCGGGGCTGATCGCCCAGGCGCGTGCAGCCAGTGCCCAGCCCAGGGCCAGATGGGGTTCGTGGGTAGCGTCGAGAAAACGGCGGGCCGGCTCATCCAGCTCCGGCAGGCCGTTGAGCAGTTGTTGCAGGGAGTAGCCCATTTGCCGGCTCTCCTGGAACAGCTCACGGGTTTCGCGGCTGGCGCGGTGTTCTTCACACAGTTGGCGCAGTCTCTCCCAGTCCTGGTCCGCAGCGGCCTGGCAATGGGCAAGCAGCAGCGGCGCTTCAAAGCGCGCGAGGTTGAGCAACAGTTGGTCGCTGATCCAGCGTCGGGCGCTGGCGGCATTGCTGACACGGGCGTTGTCCACGGCCATTTCCAGGCCTTGGGAGTAGCTGTAGCCGCCAATCGGCAATTGCGGACTGGCCAGACGCAGCAGCGCCCAGGCCGGGTTCACAGGCGCACGCCGAACTGGTGCAGTTTGGGCGGGTAGTTGAAGTCTTCATCACCATGGCGCGAGTGATGATGACCGCCACCATAGGCGCCGTGCTCTGGCTGGAACGGCGCTTCGAGGGTTTGGGTATGGGCGCCCAATTGCTCGAGCATGGCCTTGAGCACGTAGTCATCGAGCAGGCGCAGCCAGCCGTCACCCACTTGCAGGGCCACATGACGGTTGCCCAGGTGATAGGCCGCACGGGTCAACTCGAAGGCGCTGCTACAGGTGACGTGCAGCAGTTGTTCAGGACGCGCGCAGACACGTACGACACGTCCGTCTTCAGCCTGTAGGAACTCACCATCATGCAGCGGCGGCTGGCCGCGCTCCAAAAACAGGCCGACGTCTTCGCCCTCGGCACTGAAACAGCGCAGGCGGCTTTTGCTGCGGGCCTCGAAGTTCAGCAGCAACTCCGCAGCCCAGGTGGATTGGGGCGCAATTTTGCGGTGGATCACCAACATCGGGAAGCTTCCAGCTATGAGCGATAAACAGGCTAGAGCAAGGGGCTTGCCAACCAGGCTGGATGTAGGAAAACGCCGTAGGTGCGGGGCGTTGCGCCACTAAACGGGGCAAGGGGGCTGGGCTAGAGTGAGCCAATATGGTGCGCGATGGGGCGGGCGGGCACCCGAATTGGGCGATTTGAACGTGGCGTATTTATCAGTATTGATGTTTTGGGATTTGTCCTACGAGCATCTTAGATTTTCCGTTCATCATGCTACGCGTCGTTTTACTAGGATTTCGCCCCGTGTTTAATCCATTGCGACGTTCATTATGTTCAAGTCACTTTTATGTGTCGTTCTTGTCGGTCTGTTTGGCATCACTTCATCGGCCTCGGCCAACTTCAATAAGCGCGACAACACTGGCCTGGCGCCGTTCGGTTCCTCGCTGCAGGCCGTGCCGCAGCCGACCATCGAGAACGTGATCGACCGCGCCCATCAATTGCTGGGCACCGCCTACACCTGGGGCGGTACCTCCCAGGAGCAGGGGTTTGATTGCAGCGGCTTGCTGGTCTATCTGTTCAAGACCGAAGCCAACATTGTCATCCCGCGCACCACGGCGGCGATGCACCGTTCAACGGCGGCGACGATCAAGCGCAACGCGCTGCAACCCGGCGATGCGGTGTTTTTCCGGGCCAATGGCAGTCGCCAGATCGGGCATGTCGGCCTGTATGTGGGCGAGGGTAAATTTATTCACTCGCCGCGCAAGGGCAAGAGCGTGCGCATCGACTCGCTGGCCAACAATTACTGGAAGAAAAACTACACCACGGCCAAGCGTTTCCACGCGGTGCGTTGATCGCTTTACTCGGTGCTGCCCAGACCTTGCCAGTGCTTGAGGCCGATAAAGATAAAGCGCAGTTGCTGGGTGATCTTGGCCTGTGGCGTCAGGTGCGCCGGCAGGGCAGCGGCGGGCGGGTCGATGATGTCGGGCAGGGTGGCGAACACGCTCTTGACGATCAGGTCGGCCATCACATGCAGGCCCTCGGCATCCAGGTGCTGGAGTTTGGGCATCAGCGTCAGGTCGGCCGCCAGGTCCGAGGTGATGTCTTCGCGCAAGGCGCCGATGGCTTGGCGCACGGCCAGGCAGCCGCCGTATTGTTCGCGGGCCAGGAACAAAAATTGCGAACGGTTGGCCGTCACCACATCGAGGAAGATGCGCACCGAGGCGTCGATGATGCCACCCATGACGAATTCGTTGTGGCGTACCAGGCGGATGGTGGCGCGGAAGGTCTGGCCGACCTCACTGACGAGCACCAGGCCCAGTTGGTCCATATCGGCAAAGTGTCGGTAAAAACCGGTGGGCACGATCCCAGCGCTCTTGGCCACTTCGCGCAGGCTCAGGCTGCCAAACCCTCGGCCACCCTCCATCAGATGGCGGGCTGCGTCCATCAAGGCAAGGCGGGTCTGTTGCTTCTGTTCGGCGCGGGGGAGCATGGGCGGGTGGGCTTTGTAGACAAGGACAGCGACGCACTCTAGCAAAACAACTTTGCCGGCGTCGAACTTGAAACAGGACAAAGGTGCTGCCGGTTGCACAAAGTCAAAGCCCGATCTCAGGGGATCGGGCTTTTTTCAGGGCCAGCACCGGCTTAGCTCGTTGCTTTATGCATTTCATCCAGACGGTCGGAACCGCCTTCGGCGACGAATTCGCGTTGTTGCAGACGGTCTGAGCCACCTTCAACCAGGCCTTTTTGTTCCAGGCGATCACGGCCACCTTCGGCAACGAATTCGCGTTGTTGCAGACGCTCGGAACCGCCTTCAACCAGGCCTTTTTGTTCCAGGCGATCACGGCCACCTTCGGCAACGGTCTGGCTGATGTGTGCAGCGTCAGATTTGATTTGTGGAATGGCTTGTTCTGCGGCTGGCAGGGCAAAAGCACTGGTGGCCAGGACGGAGAGTGCAACACTGAGCAGTAATTGGCGTTTCATGATGAGTTGCTCCTTGGGAGGGCGATAAAGTGGGTACGGAGCCAATGCTACTCTCGATAACTCGATATAAAAGTTCATAAACACAATGGTAATAATCAACAGAATTGATTGTTCTGCGCTGAGGCTCTAACTCGCGGCTCTCAAGCACGGGCGTTTGCACCGAGGTGGGTATTTTCGACACGAGGATGGGTAACAACGGTGCGCCGTCGATCAAAGAAGCTGGCGGATGAGTCAGGAAAAGTGCTTTTCGCGGTTAATTCCACACGGCGGTTAAACCCCCAGGCCATTTGCCAGTCGTAGCCATATAAGCTTTAGTCCTTGCGCGCGTTGCCGGTGGCACGCGCAGTCGTAATCAGGAGCCCTGTGCAATGACGCGCACTCGTAAAATTCTCGCCTGGAGCAGTGCCTGCTTCGCTCTGTTAATCGCCGCAGTCGTACTGATCCTGGTGTTCTTCGACTGGAACCGGATCAAGCCGCAAATCAATGCCAAAGTTTCTGAAGAGCTGCACCGCGCCTTTGCCATCAATGGCAACCTGGCTGTGGTCTGGCAGCGCGAGCCGGACGAGGGCGGTTGGCGGGCCTGGGTGCCGTGGCCCCATGTGGTGGCCGAGGATTTGAGCCTGGGCAACCCCGAGTGGTCGAAACAGCCGCAGATGGTCACCCTCAAACGCGTCGAACTGCGCATCTCGCCATTGGCCTTGCTGGCCCAGCGCGTAGTGATCCCGCGTATCGACCTGACGCAGCCGAGCGCCGAGTTGCAGCGCCTGGCCGATGGCCGCGCCAACTGGGTGTTCAAGTTTGATCCCAAGGACCCGAATGCCGAACCGTCCAACTGGGTGGTGGATATCGGCGCCATTGGCTTCGACAAGGGCCATGTGACTCTCGACGACCAGACCCTCAAGACCCGCCTCGATGTGCTGATCGACCCCCTGGGCAAGCCGATTGCGTTCAGTGAGATCGTCGGCGAGGGCGATGCAAAAAAAGCCCTGGAGCAGGGCGCCACCCCCCAGGACTATGCGTTCGGCCTCAAGGTCAGCGGCCAGTACCACGGGCAGAAACTGGCCGGTAGCGGCAAGATCGGCGGGCTGCTGGCCTTGCAAGACGCGGCCAAGCCATTCCCCCTGCAGGCCCAGGCAAAAGTCGGTGATACCAGCATCGCCCTGGCCGGCACCCTGACCGACCCTCTGAACCTCGGCGCCCTGGATCTGCGCCTGAAACTGTCCGGCACCAGCCTGGGCAACCTTTACCCGCTGACCGGCGTGACCCTGCCGGATTCGCCGGCCTACTCCACCGATGGTCGCTTGATCGCCAAGTTGCATGAAGCCGGCGGCGCGTCGTTCCGCTATGAAAACTTCAACGGCAAGATCGGCAACAGCGATATCCACGGCGACCTCGCCTATGTCGCCAGCCAGCCACGGCCCAAGCTCAGCGGCGCGCTGGTGTCCAATCAACTGCTGCTGGCCGACCTGGCGCCGCTGATCGGCGCTGACTCCAACGCCAAGCAAAAGGCCCGTGGCGGTGAAAGCAAGCAACCGGCAACCAAAGTGCTGCCCGTGGAGGAGTTCCGCACCGAGCGCTGGCGCGATATGGACGCCGATGTGGAGTTCACCGGCAAACGCATCGTCCACAGCGCCGAACTGCCCTTTACCGACCTCTACACCCACCTGGTGCTCAACGATGGCCAACTGAGCCTCGAACCCCTGCGTTTCGGCGTGGCGGGCGGCAAGCTGGATGCGCAGATCCGCCTCAATGGCCGCATCACCCCGCTGGAAGGCCGAGCGAAACTGACGGCGCGCAACTTCAAGCTCAAGCAACTTTTCCCCACCTTCGAACCGATGAAAACCAGCTTCGGCGAGCTAAACGGCGACGCGGATATCGCCGGGCGCGGCAACTCGGTGGCGGCGCTCTTGGGCAGTGCCAATGGCGATTTGAAAATGCTCATCAACGACGGCGCGATCAGCCGCAGCCTGATGGAAATTGCCGGGTTGAACGTGGGCAACTATGTGATCGGCAAGCTGTTTGGCGACAAGGAAGTGAAGATCAACTGCGCGGCGGCAGACTTCGGGATCAAGACCGGCCTGGCCACCAGCCGGCTGTTTGTGTTCGATACCGAGAACGCGATCATCTATATCGATGGCACCGCAAACATGGCCAGCGAACAACTGGACCTGACGATCACGCCAGAGTCCAAGGGCTTTCGCTTGTTCTCACTGCGTTCGCCGTTGTACGTCAACGGGCCGTTCATCAAGCCCAATGCCGGGGTCAAGACAGTACCGCTGTTGCTACGTGGCGCGGGCATGGTGGCGCTGGGTGTGATCGTCGCACCTGCGGCGGGCTTGCTGGCGCTGGTGGCGCCCAGCGGGGATGAGCCGAACCAGTGCGTGCCATTGTTGCAGCAGATGAGGGAAGGCAAGGCGCCGAAAACTGTGAAGGGCTAAATGTGGGAGCGGGCTTGCTCGCGAATGCGGTAGATCAGTGATGAATATGTTGACTGATACACCGCATTCGCGAGCAAGCCCGCTCCCACATTAGTGAGTGCTGCTGGCAGGCTTACAGGTCTTTGAGAATGTCCGCCATATCGTCAGCGTGCTCTTCTTCCTGCGCCAGGATGTCTTCAAAGATCCGGCGGGTGGTCGGGTCTTTCTCGCCGATGTACTGAATGATCTCGCGATAGCTGTCCACCGCGATGCGCTCGGCCACCAGGTCTTCGTAGACCATTTCCTTCAAGGTCTTGCCGGCCACGTATTGGGCGTGGGAGTTCTTGGACAGCAAGTCCGGATTGAACTCGGGCTCACCACCCAGTTGCACGATGCGCTCAGCCAATTTGTCGGCATGTTCCAGCTCCTGATTGGCGTGCTCCAGGAACTCATCGGCGGCGACGCTGGCTTTCAGGCCGCTGGCCATGAAGTAGTGGCGCTTGTAGCGCAAGACGCAGACCAGTTCGGTGGCCAGCGATTCATTGAGCAGGCGCAGGATCTCTTCGCGGTCGGCACTGTAGCCTTCGGTCACTGCGCCATTTTCCACATTCTTGCGCGCACGTTCGCGAAGGGTGCTTACGTCAGACAGATGCTTGTCGGTCATTTCAATCTCCTGAGGCTAATCCGGTTTTGCGCCACACTCTCGGGGTGTGATCGCTCAAAGTTGTGAGTGCTGCGCGGCGCAAAAAGTTTTATCGGATGTTGCCGGGTGTCATATCGATTGCCCCAGGGCTGGTCTAGGATCAGCTCAATCGCCCCTTTCAAGGATGTTCGCCGCCATGGCGCAGACATTGGCTACACGTTATCCCCTGGTCCTGGTGCCGGGCATGCTCGGGTTTGTGCGGCTGCTGCTGTACCCCTACTGGTACGGTATCGTCCCGGCCTTGCGTGCCGGCGGGGCGCAGGTGTTTGCGGTGCAGGTGGCGCCGCTCAACTCCAGTGAGGTGCGCGGCGAGCAGTTGCTGGTGCAGATCGAGCAGATACGCCGCCAGACCGGCGCCGACAAGGTCAACCTGATCGGCCATAGCCAGGGATCGCTCACTGCCCGTTATGCTGCGGCCAAGCGCCCGGAATGGGTGGCCTCGGTCACTTCGGTGGCCGGGCCCAACCACGGGTCGGAGTTGGCGGACTACCTGCACACCCACTACCCGGCCGACAGCGCCAAGGGCCGCGTCATGAGTGCGCTGTTGCGCTTGGTGGGCATGGTGATGGGCCTGCTCGAAACCGGTTATCGCGGCCCGCGTTTTGCGGCGGACATCCACGCCTCCCATCAATCCCTGACCAGCGAGGGGGTGGCGCTGTTCAATCGCCAGTACCCCCAAGGCCTGCCAGACACCTGGGGCGGGCAGGGCGCCGAGGAAGTGAACGGTGTGCGCTATTACTCCTGGTCCGGCACGTTGCAGCCGGGCAAAACCGATCGCGGGCGCAACCTGCTGGACGGCACAAACCGCAGTTGCCGGCTGTTTGCGCGGACCTTCGTCAAGGAGAAGGGCCAGTGTGACGGCATGGTCGGGCGCTACAGCTCACACCTGGGCACGGTGATCGGCGATGACTATGCGCTGGACCATTTCGATATCGTCAATCAGTCCCTGGGCCTGGTGGGCAAGGGCGCCGAACCGATCCGCCTGTTTGTCGAGCATGCGCAGCGGCTGAAGGCGGCCGGGGTCTAGGCAGCGCGCCTGACCGGCGTCGTCCAGCGCTCCGACAAAATCACCCCACCCAACGTCAGCACACCTCCCACCAAGTGATACAGCGCCAACTGCTCCTTGAGCACCACCGCGGCAATCAGCGCAGTGATCAACGGCAGCAGATTGAAAAACAGCGTGGTCCGGCTCGGTCCCAGGTTTTTCACCGAATGCATCCACGCCAGTGGCGCGATCATCGAGGCCAACAGGCAGGCGTATACCACCAGGCCGATATTCGACGGGCCCAGGCCGACCTTGTCCGAGGCCAGGAACAGCGGAAACAGCACCACCACCGCCACCAACACCTGCAAATACAGCAACACCAGCGGCGGCAGGCGCAGTTGCCATTTTTTCAGCAGGGTGCTGTAGATCGCATAGGCCAGGGTGGCCACCAGCATCATCGCGTCACCCAGGTTCACCCCGTGTTGCAGCAGCGCGCCGAGGCTACCGGACGATACGACCACCGCGACCCCGGCAAACGACAGTACCGCACCGGTCAGGGCGCCAAAGGTCAGGCGCTGGCCAAGGCTGATAATGGCCGCGGTCAGGGCCATCAACGGCATCAGCGAGAGGATGATCCCCATATTGGTGGCGCTGGTCAGGCTCGCGGCGTAGTACGCCAGGCTCTGGTAGACCGCCATGCCGAGCACGCCAAGCACGGCGATCTTGCCCAGGTTGGGGCGAATCAGTGCCCAGTTGGCGATGACCGGCTTGAGCATGAACGGGGTAAACAGGATGGCGGCCAGCAACCAGCGATAAAAACCGATCTCGGCGGGGAAAATCGAGCCCACGGCGAGTTTGTTGACCACGGTATTGCCGGCCCAGATAAAGATGGCCAGCAGCGGATAAGCGTATTGCATTGCAAGGAACCAGGAACGTTAGTGAGGGTTGATTATCCTTTGTCTGGATCGAAGCCTATACTTCGATCCGGCCAAGCCACCTTTGGATCCAGACAACATGTCCAAAACCTACATCAACCTGCCCGATTTCGATGTACTGCCGGCCCCGGTGTACTTTCGCTACTCGGAATTTGCCGCCGACAGCCGCGCCTCCCGCCACCAGCATGCCTGGGGCTCCCTGGATTACTCGGCCCGTGGCGTGATGCGCTTTGAAGTGGGCGGCAACCGGTTTATGTCGCCACCGCAATACGCGGTGTGGATCCCGCCCAACACCCAGCACAGTTCCTACAACGCCCAGGCGATTGTCTACCGCTCGGTGTACCTGGCGCCGTCGCTGTGCGAGCAATTGCCTGCGCAACCCTGCACCCTGACCATCAGCAACATCCTCAAGGCCATCCTCAGTGATTTTGCCGAGCGCGATGTCAACATCCCCGCCAACGAAGCCGACGTGCGCCTGGCCCAAGTGCTGGTAGACCAACTGCGCCAGGCGCCGGTGCACGATTGTTTCCTGCCCTATGCCAGCAGTCCCGGCCTGCTCAGCGTACTCGAAGGCATGCAGGCTGAGCCTGGAGACAACCGCGCACTGGCGCAGTGGGCCCAGCAGGTGCACGTCAGCGAACGCACCCTGGCCCGGCAATTTGCCCGCGAACTGGGCATGAGCTTTGGCGAGTGGCGCCAGCGCCTGCGCTTTCTGGCGGCCATCGAAGCACTGGAAAGCAGCCGCAGCGTGCAGGAAGTGGCCTTTGACCTGGGCTACAGCACCGCCTCGGCGTTTATTGCGATGTTCCAGCGCCAGGCCGGCAGCACACCGGAGCAGTATCGGCGAACGAATCTACGAAGCAGGTGAAGGTGTAACAGGCTTTGTCTACACTGCAGGGGAGGCCGCGCCCCTCGGCGTGGTAACAGGGAGAAAACTCCATGAAGATGTTGCGTATTCCGTTGTTGATGATCGGTCTGCTGCTCTGTTCCCAAGGGTTTGCGGCCACTGCCCAGCAAAACAAAATGACCACCTGCAACGCCGAAGCCTCCACCAAGACCTTGAAGGGCGACGAGCGCAAGGCCTTCATGAAAACCTGCCTCTCGGCCCCGGCCGCCAACGACGCCAAGACCCTGACCCCGCAGCAGCAAAAAATGAAGGACTGCAACGCGTCGGCGAAAACCAAGGCGCTGACCGGCGATGCGCGTAAAACCTTTATGAGCACCTGCCTGAAGAATTAATAGCCCCGGACTACCTAAGGCTGCGACACTCGCACAGCCCTTACCCTGTAGGAGCGAGCTTGCTCGCGAAGAACGTTGACGATAACGCCGGCACTCTGGATGACCGGGTTGTCTGGACGTTTTTCGCGGGCAAGCCCTAATGCCGTTCAGTTAAGCGGATTCTGCTTTCTGTAGGAGCGAGCTTGCTCGCGAAGGACGTCAACGATAACGCGTGTTTGCTAGGTAAACACGGCGCTCTCAAGTTCTTCGCGAGCAAGCTCGCTCCTACAAAAAGGCTTAACTGAACGGCATTAGGGCTTGCCCGCTCCTACATGTCCTTTAACGCCGTTCGTTTAGAGGCTGTATGCCAACGTTTTCTTCGCGTCATGTGTTGTTGCTGGCCAGCTACATCATCATTTTCGGCGGCTTGTTGCTGGTCCTACCGTTAAAACTGCTGCCCAGCCTGTTGGCCGGCCTGTTGGTTTTCGAACTGGTCAACATGCTCACCCCGCAGCTGCAGCGCCTGATCGAGGGCCGACGCGCCCGTTGGCTGGCGGTGGCATTGCTCGGCACTGTGATTGTCAGCGTGCTGACCCTGATCTTCGCCGGCGCTATCAGCTTTTTGCTGCACGAAGCGGAAAACCCCGGGGCTTCCCTGGATAAATTCATGGGTGTGGTCGACCGCGCGCGCGGCCAGTTGCCGCCGTTTCTCGACGCCTACCTGCCGGCCAGTGCCGCCGAGTTTCGCGTAGCCATCGGCGAATGGTTGAGCAAACACCTGAGCGAACTGCAACTGGTGGGCAAGGACGCGGCGCATATGTTCGTGACCCTGCTGATCGGCATGGTCCTGGGGGCAATCATCGCCCTGCAACGGGTCCCCGACCTGACCAAACGCAAACCCCTGGCCGCGGCGCTGTTCGACCGCCTGCACCTGCTGGTCCAGGCGTTTCGCAACATCGTCTTCGCGCAAATCAAAATCGCCGCCCTCAACACCGTGTTCACCGGGATATTCCTCGCGGTGGTGCTGCCGTTGGCGGGGATTCACCTGCCGCTGACCAAGACCCTGATCGTCCTCACCTTCCTGCTGGGCCTGCTGCCGGTGATCGGCAACCTGATGTCCAACACACTGATCACCATCGTCGCGTTGTCGATGTCGATCTGGGTGGCGGTGGCGGCGCTGGGTTATCTGATTGTGATCCACAAGGTCGAGTATTTCCTCAACGCACGCATCGTCGGCGGGCAGATCAGTGCCAAGTCGTGGGAGTTGCTGTTGGCGATGTTGGTGTTTGAAGCCGCATTCGGCCTGCCGGGCGTGGTGGCGGGGCCGATCTACTATGCGTATTTGAAGAGTGAGTTGAAGCTGGGCGGGATGGTCTGAGGATTGAGGGGGCCTGGACTGGCCCTTTCGCGAGCAAGCCCGCTCCCACATTTAGACTGCATTCCCAAGGTGGAACTCGGTCTAAATGTGGGAGCGGGCTTGCTCGCGAAGGGCGCACCACGGTCTTAACTAAAGATCAGTAGCCGTAGCGCTTACTGGCCTCAATCGCCAACCCACTGCCGATGCTGCCGAAGATATTACCTTCCACATGCTGGGCATTGGGCAGCATCGCCGAGATGCTTTGGCGCAAGGCCGGGATGCCGCTGGAGCCGCCGGTGAAGAACACCGTGTCGACCTGGGCCACGTCCACCGAGGCGTCGTCGAGCAGTTGGGTCACGCTGTTGCGCACCCGTTCCAGCAGGTTGTCGATGGAGGACTCGAACAGGGCACGGCTCAGTTCCACGCTCAGGCCTGGTTCTACCCGGTCCAGCGGCACATGGCGGCTGTCGTCGTGGGTGAGGTGGATCTTGGTTTCTTCCACCTCCATCGCCAGCCAGTGCCCGGCGCGCTGTTCGATCAACTTGAACAGGCGGTCGATGCCACCGGTGTCTTCGATGTCGTAGCGCATGCTGCCCAACGCAATCTGGGATTTTTGCGAGTACACCGAGTTGATGGTGTGCCAAGTGGCCAGGTTCATGTGATGGCTGGTGGGCATGTAGGCGCCGCTTTTCATGCGGCTGCCGTAGCCGAACAGCGGCATCATGCCGGCCAGCGAGAGCTGTTTGTCGAAGTCGGTACCGCCGATATGCACACCGCCAGTGGCGAGAATGTCGTCGTGGCGGTTGTCGTGCTGGCGTCGCTCAGGCGACAGGCGCACCAGGGAGAAGTCGGACGTACCACCGCCGATGTCGACAATCAGCACCAACTCTTCTTTTTCAATGGTGGACTCGTAGTCGAAGGCCGCGGCAATCGGCTCGTACTGGAACGAAACTTCCTTGAAACCGAGCTTGCGGGCCACGTCTACCAGGGTATCTTCGGCCTCTTTGTCGGCCATCGGGTCGTCGTCGACGAAGAATACCGGGCGGCCCAGTACCACTTCCTCGAACTCACGGCCGGCGGCGGCTTCGGCGCGGTTCTTGAGCTGGCCGATAAACAGCCCCAGCAGGTCCTTGAACGGCATGGCCGTGCCCAGCACGCTGGTGTCGTGCTTGATCAGCTTGGAGCCCAAAAGGCTCTTGAGCGAGCGCATCAGGCGGCCTTCGTAGCCTTCCAGGTACTCGTGCAACGCCAGGCGGCCATAGACCGGGCGGCGCTCTTCGAAGTTGAAGAACACCACTGACGGCAGGGTGATCTTGTCGTCCTCCAGCGCGATAAGCGTTTCCATGCCGGGACGGATCCAGCCGACAGTGGAGTTGGACGTGCCGAAGTCGATGCCGCAGGCACGGGCTGGGGAGGTGTTGTTCATGTCTAACAGGTTCCGGTTAAAAAACGGCCGCGCAGTGTATGTCACTCGCGTGCAGATGCGTAGGCCGACTATCCGCTAAATACAGCAGACTTGTTACCTTGAAAGGTCGGCTCTTTGCCCCCAACTCCTGTGCATACGGTTGGTGGCTGTCGAAAGGATCAAGTTTGTCCTGCAAGCCGCCGATAATTTTCTGACGCACCTCGAATCGCCCCGCGATGCCCCGGCAGGCAGGGCCCGACCGTGCGATCTCGATAACGGATGGTGATGCCCCATGGATTTCAAAGACTATTACAAGATTCTTGGTGTCGAGCCGACGGCCGATGACAAGCAGATCAAGGCCGCTTATCGCAAGCTGGCCCGTAAGTATCATCCCGACGTCAGCAAGGAAAAAGACGCGGAAGCGAAGTTCAAGGATGCTTCGGAAGCCTATGAAGCGCTGAAAAGTGCCGACAAGCGCGCCGAGTACGACGAGTTGCGCCGCTATGGTCAGCACGGTCAACCCTTCCAGGGGCCGCCAGGCTGGCAGAGCCGTGGCGGGTTTGGCGGTGGCCAGGATACGGGCGAGTTTTCGGACTTCTTCAGCTCGATCTTTGGCTCCCGTGGCAACGGCTTTGGCGGCGCCCAAGGGCGCAGCCCCGGCCGTCGCGGCCAGGATGTGGAGATGGAGCTGCCAGTGTTCCTGGAAGAGACCTTGTCTACCGAGTCCAAGGCGATCAGCTTCCAGGTGCCGCAATACAACGCGGCGGGCCAGCACGTCAGCAACACCACCAAGAGCCTGAACGTGAAGATCCCGGCCGGCGTGGCCGATGGCGAACGCATCCGCCTCAAGGGCCAGGGCGCGCCGGGGATTGGCGGTGGGGCCAATGGCGACCTGTACCTGATCATCAAGTTTGCGCCGCATCCCAAATTCGAAGTCGACGGCGAAAACCTGATCATCAACCTGCCCCTGGCACCCTGGGAGCTGGCGTTGGGCGCGGAAGTCGCGGTGCCGACGTTGACCGGCAAGATCAACCTCAAGGTCCCGGCCGGCAGCCAGAATGGCCAGCGCATGCGCGCCAAGGGCCATGGCTTGCTGAACAAGGCCGGGCAACGCGGGTATCTATTTGTGCAGCTCAAGGCCGTGATGCCTAAAAGCAGCGACGACGAGGTCAAGGCGTTGTGGCAGGAGCTGGCGAAAAAGGCCGATTTTGATCCGCGGGAAAACTGGGGCCGCTAACGGCGCGAGCGGGCTTGCTTGTTGTGGCAGACGGGCTTGTTGTGATGAGTGGGCTTGTTGTGGCGAGCGGGCTTGCCCCGCGCTGGGCTGCGAAGCAGCCCCAATAAAGTCACTGCATTCTTCCAGAGACACCTCAGTGTTAGGGGATAGGGCTGCTTCGCAGCCCAGCGCGGGGCAAGCCCGCTCGCCACAACAAGCCCACTCATCACAACAAGCCCACTAGTCACCACAATTGCATTAGCTCTGGCGCGGCAGCACCACGGTAAATGTGGTGCCCGCCGCCTCGCTGGAGGTCACTTCAATCGTGCCCCGATGGGCCTGCACCACTTCCTTGACGATAAACAACCCCAACCCGAGGCTGGTCGAGGTGCCGCCCAGTTCTTCATTGGCGCTGCGCACCAGTGGGTCGAAGACGGTGCCCAGCGCTGCCTGGGGGATCGGTTTGCCGTAGTTATGCACACTCAATTCCAGGCTGTCGGGCGTGCCGTTGAGGCTCAGGGTCACGGCCTGGCTGCTGAGGCCATGTTGCAACGCATTGCCGATCAGGTTCTGCAACAGTTGATTGATCCGCCCGCGATCCCATTGCCCGTGGGTGTCCCCGGCGATACGCAAGTGAACCTGGCCATCCGGCCGGCCCGCGCACGCTTCGTCGATGGCCGCCTTCGCCGCATCGGCCAGGTTCATCGGCTTGGGTTCGATGGGCAGGCTGCTGCCCAGCCGGCTGCGTACAAACTCCAACAGGTCGCTGATCATCGCCCCCATGTGCCGGGCGCCATTCTGGATGTTGCCCACCAGGCTCAAGCCCTTGCTGTCCAACGGCACCTTGCGCAACAGCATCTCGGTGGACATCTTTACCGCCTGCAACGGTGCACGCAGGTCGTGGCCGAGGATGGCGAGGAAAATATCCCGTGAACGAATGACCTGCTCAGCGTAGGCCGCCGTGGATTCGGCCAGGGCCTCGTCGATGGCCTCATTGAAGCGGATCATGTCCTGGAAATACGCCAGGTCCGGCGATTCCAGACTGTCGACCCACAACCGGATCACGCAAGCGCGCAGGTGACGGAATTCGGAGGTCATCTGCACCAGGTCAAAGCCCACCGTATGGCGCAGTTCGCCATGGCTGGCGGCGGCTTCGTCCAGGCTCGGGGTTTTCTCCGGGCCTTCGCCCTTGGCCTTGGCCGCCTGTTCGGCGGCGCTTTGGCGGGTATTCATGTCGCGCGCGGCGGCCAGCAGCATCGAATGGGCATGGTCGCGCAGTTGCGTGCGGTTCAGGCTGTCGGCCGCCGGGGTCAACGTTTCGGCAAACTGCTCCCACTCATCGACGATTCGCTCGGCATGCAACACGATGAATTCGGATAGGCCCATAGCCAGGTTCCCAAGTGCAAGACAGTAAAGACGCGCATCGTAGCGCCTTACGCCTCTTCGCTTCACTGGCACGTAGGGTTAATGCCGATGAACGGTCAGAATAGAAAGTATCGTTGGGCCATCGGCAAAACATCCGCAGGCTCGCACCACAACAACTCGCCATCGGCCTTGACCTGATAGGTCTGCGGGTCGACCTCGATCTGCGGCAGGTAGTCGTTGTGGATCAGGTCGGTTTTCTGCACCTGGCGGCAACCCTTGACCACCCCGATCTGCTTTTTCAGGCCCAAGGCTTGCGGTAGGCCCTCGGCCAGCGCAGCCTGGCTGATAAACGTCAGGCTGGTGGCGTGCAGCGCGCTGCCGAAGCTGGCGAACATCGGGCGGTAGTGGACAGGCTGCGGCGTAGGAATCGAGCCGTTGATATCGCCCATCAGGCTTGAAGCAATCGCCCCGCCCTTGAGAATCAACGTGGGCTTGATCCCGAAGAACGCCGGGCGCCACAGCACCAGGTCGGCCCACTTGCCCACTTCGATCGAGCCCACTTCATGGCTGATGCCATGGGTGATCGCCGGGTTGATGGTGTACTTGGCGATGTAGCGCTTGGCGCGGAAGTTATCGTTGCCTGCTCCGTCCCCCGGCAGCGGCCCGCGCTGTTTTTTCATTTTGTCGGCGGTTTGCCAGGTACGCATGATCACCTCGCCCACACGGCCCATGGCCTGGCTATCGGAGCTGATCATTGAGAATGCGCCAAGGTCGTGCAGGATATCTTCGGCGGCGATGGTTTCGCGGCGGATGCGGCTTTCGGCGAAGGCCACGTCTTCGGCGATGCTCGGGTCCAGGTGATGGCAGACCATCAGCATGTCCAGGTGCTCGTCGATGGTATTGCGGGTGAACGGCCGGGTCGGGTTGGTGGAGCTGGGCAGCACGTTGGCGAAGCCACAGGCCTTGATGATATCCGGCGCATGCCCGCCGCCGGCGCCTTCGGTGTGATAGGTGTGGATGGTGCGGCCCTTGAGTGCGGCGAGGGTGGTTTCGACAAAACCGGACTCGTTGAGGGTGTCGCTGTGGATCGCCACCTGCACATCGTATTCGTCGGCCACGCTCAGGCAATTGTCGATGCTTGCCGGGGTGGTGCCCCAGTCTTCATGCAGCTTCAAGCCAATCGCCCCGGCCTTGACCTGTTCGATCAAAGGCTCAGGCAGGCTGGCGTTGCCTTTGCCGGTAAAACCGATGTTCATCGGGAACGAATCGCTGGCCTGCAGCATGCGCGCCAGGTGCCACGGGCCCGAGGTGCAGGTGGTGGCATTGGTACCGGTGGCCGGCCCGGTGCCGCCGCCGATCATGGTGGTGACGCCACTGGTCAGCGCTTCTTCGATCTGCTGCGGGCAGATGAAGTGCACATGGGTGTCGATGCCGCCGGCGGTGAGGATCATGCCTTCGCCGGCAATCACTTCGGTGCTGGCGCCGATGGCCAGGGTTACGCCGGGCTGGATATCCGGGTTGCCGGCCTTGCCGATCCCGGCGATACGCCCGTTCTTCAGGCCCACGTCGGCCTTGACGATGCCCCAGTGATCGATGATCAGCGCGTTGGTGATCACTGTGTCGACCACTTCGGCGGCCAGCAGTTGGCTCTGGCCCTGGCCGTCGCGGATAACTTTGCCGCCGCCGAACTTCACTTCTTCGCCGTAGGTGGTGAAGTCCTGTTCCACTTCGATCCACAGCTCGGTATCGGCCAGGCGGACCTTGTCACCGACGGTGGGGCCGAACATGTCGGCGTAGGCTTGGCGGCTGATTTTCATAGGAGTGTCCTGAAGAATTTGTGTTGAATGTGAATCCGCTATCGCAGGCAAGCCAGCTCCCACATTTGAAATGCATTCCCATGTGGGAGCTGGCTTGCCTGCGATGAGGCCCTAAAGATCACCCATGATCTTCCCGGCAAACCCGAACACCCGGCGCAACCCCGCCAGTTCCACCAGTTCCACCTCGCGGCTCTGCCCCGGCTCAAAGCGCACCGCCGTGCCCGCCGGGATGTTCAGGCGCATGCCGCGGCTCAGGGCGCGATCAAAGGTCAGCGCGTCGTTGGTCTCGAAAAAGTGATAGTGGGAGCCGACCTGGATTGGCCGGTCGCCGCTGTTGGCCACGCTCAGGCTCAACGTGCGCCGGCCCACGTTCAGTTCGATGTCGCCAGGCTGGATCTGGAATTGGCCAGGAATCATGCAGGTTGCCCCAGGGTCTTGTAGTAGATGGCGGTCGGGCTGTAGCGCCCGTCCGGGCTTTGGCAGTAGTCCGGCAGCTCGCCGATCTTGGTGTAGCGCAGCGCCTGGTAGAAGGCTTCGGCGGGGGAGCCGGCTTCGGTGTCCAGGTACAGCAGGCCGCGCTTGTGCTGGCGCGCGCACAGCTCCAGGGCGCTCATCAATTGCTGGCCCAGGCCGTGGCGTCGGGCGTCATTGCGCACCAGCAGCTTTTGCACCTCGGCACGGTTGAGGCCGTTGGCCTTCTGGCACAGCGCCAGTTGTACGCTGGCCAGCACCTGTTCTTCGCGCACCACCACCCACAGCAGTAGGCTGGCGTCCTCGACACCGGCCTGTACGCCGTCGAAATAGTCGCGGGCCTGGGCTGCGTCGAGATCGGCCATGAAACCCACCGATGCGCCGTGCTGCACGGCGTCCAGCAACAGCTCAATCAAGCCCTGGCGGTAATGGGCAAAACTTTCGGTATTCACTCGACGCAGTTGGGCGGCGCTCATCGCTGTTACTCCTTGTGAACCGCCGGCGGCTGGGCGCCAGGGTTGAGCATCAGTTGCATAAAGGTCAGGTCCAGCCAGCGGCCAAACTTGGTGCCCACCTGGGCCATCTGCCCGGTGATGCCAAAGCCCATGCGCTCATGCAGGCGGATCGAGGCCTGGTTGCCGCTTTCGATGGCGGCGACCATCACGTGTTTGTCGCAGGCCCTGGCGCGTTCGATCAGGGCCTGCATCAGCAGCGGGCCCAGGCCTTTGCCGCGCTGGTCGTTGCGCACGTACACCGAATGCTCGACGGTATGGCGAAAGCCGTCGAAGGGCCGCCAGTCGCCGAACGAGGCATAGCCGACCACTTGCTCTGCCTCCACCGCCACCAGGATCGGATAGAACTGCGCCTGGCGTGCACTGAACCAGGCCTGGCGATTGCCCAGGTCCACCGGTTGGTCGTTCCAGATCGCCGTGGTGTTGAGCACGGCATCGTTGTAGATATCCCGGATCGCCGGCAGGTCGCCGTGCACCGCGTCACGAAGTAGGAGCATGGTCGGGCCTCAGGCGATGGGTTGGTGGACGGTCACCAGCTTGGTGCCGTCGGGGAAGGTGGCTTCGACCTGGATATCCGGGATCATCTCCGGGATGCCTTCCATCACTTGCTCGCGACTGAGCAGGGTGGTGCCAAAGTGCATCAGGTCGGCTACGGTGCGCCCATCGCGCGCGCCTTCGAGCAGGGCGGCGGAAATGTAGGCGATGGTTTCCGGGTAATTGAGCTTCACCCCGCGCGCCAGGCGGCGCTCGGCCACCAGGCCTGCGGTGAAGATCAGCAGTTTGTCTTTTTCCCGTGGGGTCAGGTCCATGGTCAGCAATCCGTTTTGAAAAACAATTATTAACAACACAGGTCCAATGTGGGAGCGGGCTTGCTCGCGAATGCGGTGTATCAGTCAACATATCCATTACTGACCCACCGCATTCGCGAGCAAGCCCGCTCCCACATTTTGATCTCATGTGTTCCAAATCCTTGGTGGTATGGCCTCACGCCCCAGCAGCGCCGGGCGCAACAGCCGCCATAAATCAATCAACCAGGCCCTGGCCTGCAAGGTCTCGCTGGCCAGGCAGCGCGCCACCAGCAAACCCGGCAGTTGGGTCAGGTCGCCACGCACTGCATGGGGCAGCGCACGGCATTGTTCAAGCAGTTCGGTATCGATTTCACCGCTCACCAGCAACGTGGCAAATACCGGCTGGCCATCCAGGCCAATGGGCGAGTCGAGCAGGCCGTCGTCGCCGACGATGCGTTGGCGCTCATGCCACAGCAACTGGCCGTCGCGGCGGATATCCAGGTGCGACTGAAAGTGCCCACGGTCAAAACGCTCGCCGCTGGCCGGGCGCCCCAACGCCACCAAGTCCCAGTAGAACAACCGGGCGTCGCCTTCGAGGTTGATGCGGGTGCTGAGTTCGGCCTGGGCGGCGCTGAACACGATGGTTTCCTGGGGCAACCATTCCAGGGTGGCGCCGGCCTCGACCGTCAATACCACCTGCTGGTAGGCCGGCCCGCTGGCGCGATACCACTTGGCGGCGCCGGGGCTGGTCAATTGCGCCCACGCGCCCTCAGCCAGGTGGGCGGTGATATCCAGGCGATCCCCGCCGGCAATCCCGCCCGGCGGGTGCACGATGATGTGCTGGCACACCTCGGGGCCTTCGGCATACAGGTGTTTTTGCACCCGCAGCGGGCCAAGGTGGCGGCGCAGCACCG
The DNA here is from genome assembly GCF_012985695.1 of Pseudomonas sp. WS 5027. Classification (NCBI taxonomy): domain Bacteria; kingdom Pseudomonadati; phylum Pseudomonadota; class Gammaproteobacteria; order Pseudomonadales; family Pseudomonadaceae; genus Pseudomonas; species Pseudomonas sp. WS 5027. The sequence goes on from NZ_JAAQWU010000030.1 coordinate 21,999, forward strand.
GGCGCGTGGTCGCGCCGAATCGCGCATAGCCCAACTCCAGCGCGGCGTGCCAGCTGGGGGTGAACAGGGCGGTGGGGGCAGGAGCGGTCATGGTTTGGGCTTATCGACAAGACGCTACAGATTAGATGGTAACCAGGCCGCGTACACCCTCGGCCTCCATATTTTCACCACGGCCTTGCTGGACGATTTCACCCCGGGACATCACCAGGTATTGATCGGCCAGCTCGGCGGCGAAGTCGTAGAACTGCTCCACCAGCAAAATCGCCATGTCGCCGCGCTCGGCGAGTTTTTTGATCACCGCGCCGATCTCCTTGATCACCGAGGGCTGGATGCCTTCCGTGGGTTCGTCGAGGATCAGCAGGCGCGGACGGCTGGCCAGGGCGCGGCCGATGGCCAACTGTTGCTGCTGGCCGCCAGACAGATCGCCACCGCGCCGGTGCTTCATCTGCAGCAGCACCGGGAACAGCTCGTAGATAAATGCCGGGACTTGTTTGGCTTCGCTGCCGGGAAAGCGCGACAGGCCCATCAGCAGGTTTTCTTCCACCGTCAGCCGGCCGAAAATCTCCCGGCCCTGGGGCACGTAGGCGATGCCGGCGTGTACCCGCTGGTGTGGCTTGAAGCCGGTGATGGCCTTGCCTTCCCAGTTCACCGCGCCTTCCTTGGCGGGCAGCAGGCCCATCAGGCATTTGAGCAGGGTGGTCTTGCCCACGCCATTTCGACCGAGCAGGCAGGTGACTTCGCCGACTTTCACGTCAAAGGACAGGCCGCGCAGGATATGGCTGCCACCGTAGTACTGGTGCAATTTGTCGACTTGCAGCATGTTCAAATTCTCCTCAATTCCCTGTAGGAGCGAGCTAGCTCGCGAAAAACGCCAAGGCACCGCGGGCATTCAGGCTCGGCGCGTTATCGTTGACGATCTTCGCGAGCTAGCTCGCTCCTACAGAGAGCAATCCGCATCAGGTTTAGCGACCGAGATACACCTCGATGACGCGCTCGTTTTCCTGCACCTGCTCCAGCGACCCTTCCGCCAGCACGCTGCCTTGGTGCAGCACCGTGACGTGGTCGGCAATCGAGCCGACAAAGCCCATGTCGTGCTCCACCACCATCAGCGAATGCTTGCCCGCCAGGCGCTTGAACAGCTCGGCGGTGAACTCGGTTTCGGCGTCGGTCATGCCGGCTACCGGCTCGTCGAGTAGCAGCAGTTGCGGGTCTTGCATCAGCAGCATGCCGATCTCCAGGAACTGCTTCTGGCCGTGGGACAGCAAGCCGGCCGGGCGTTGCACCGATGCGCTAAGGCGGATGGTGTCGAGCACCTCGTCGATGCGGTCCTTTTGTTCACCGCTCAGGCGTGCGCGCAGGCTGGCCCAGACCGATTTGTCGGTCTTTTGCGCCAGTTCCAGGTTCTCGAACACGCTCAGGGCTTCGAACACCGTGGGCTTCTGGAACTTGCGGCCGATGCCGGCCTGGGCGATCTGCACTTCGCTCATGCGGGTCAGGTCCAGGGTTTCGCCGAACCAGGCTTTGCCGTGGCTGGGGCGGGTCTTGCCGGTAATCACGTCCATTAACGTGGTCTTGCCCGCGCCGTTGGGGCCGATGATGCAGCGCAGCTCGCCAACACCGATGTACAGGTTCAAGTCGTTGAGGGCCTTGAAACCGTCGAAGCTGACGCTGATGTCTTCCAGGGTCAGGATCGTGCCGTGGCGGGTGTTCAGGCCTTTGCCGGCGGCCTGGCCGAGGCCGATGGCATCGCGGCTGGTGCCCTGGTCGCGGTTCGGTTCGATGATCGGTTCGAGCATGAACTGGTCGGTTGCCGTGACTCTCATTGTTCGCCCCTTTTCTTCAACAGGCCGATGATGCCCTTGGGCAGATACAGGGTGACGATGATGAACAACGCACCAAGGAAGAACAGCCAGTATTCAGGGAAGGCCACGGTGAACCAGCTCTTCATGCCGTTGACCACGCCGGCCCCCAGCAGCGGGCCGATCAGCGTGCCGCGCCCGCCGAGGGCGACCCACACGGCGGCTTCGATGGAGTTGGTCGGCGACATTTCGCTGGGGTTGATGATGCCCACCTGCGGCACGTACAACGCGCCGGCCAGGCCGCACAGCACCGCGCTCAACACCCACACAAACAGCTTGAAGCCACGGGGGTCGTAGCCGCAGAACATCAGGCGGTTTTCGGCGTCGCGCAGGGCGGTCAGCACGCGACCGAACTTGCTCCGGGCCAGGCGCCAGCCGATAAACAGGCTGCCCACCAACAGCAGCACCGTGGCCAGGAACAGCACCGCGCGAGTGCCGGGCTCGGTGATGCCAAAGCCCAGGATGCTGCGGAAGTTGGTAAAGCCGTTGTTGCCGCCAAAGCCGGTCTCGTTGCGGAAAAACAACAGCATCCCGGCAAAGGTCAGGGCCTGGGTCATGATCGAGAAATACACGCCCTTGATCCGCGAGCGGAAGGCGAAGAAACCGAACACCAGCGCCAGTAAACCCGGGGCCAATACCACCAGGCACAAGGCCCACAGGAAGTACTGGGTACCGACCCAATACCACGGCAGTTCGGTCCACGACAGAAAGGTCATGAACGCCGGCAACTCGCTACCGGCGGCCTGGCGCATCAGGTACATGCCCATGGCATAGCCGCCGAGGGCAAAGAACAGGCCGTGGCCCAGGGACAACATGCCGGCGTAGCCCCACACCAAGTCCAGGGCCAGGGCGACGATGGCGTAGCAGAGGATCTTGCCCACCAGGGTCAGGGTGTAGGCCGAGACGTGGAATGCGCTTTCTGCGGGCAACAGCGACAGCAGCGGCAACGCCAGCAGCACGGCGAGGATTACCGCGCCCACTGCAATTGTCACCTTGGGGCCGGCCTTTTGCGCGGCCGTGAGCATCAATGGCTGGTTCATCAGTCGATCACCCGTCCTTTCAGTGCGAAGAGTCCTTGCGGGCGTTTCTGGATAAACAGAATGATCAGCGCGAGGATCAGGATCTTGCCGAGCACGGCACCGATCTGCGGTTCAAGAATCTTGTTGGCGATCCCCAGGCCAAACGCGGCCATGACGCTGCCGGCCAACTGGCCGACACCGCCGAGCACCACCACCAGGAACGAGTCGATGATGTAGCTCTGGCCCAGGTCCGGGCCGACGTTGCCGATCTGGCTCAGGGCCACGCCACCTAAGCCTGCGATGCCCGAGCCGAGGCCAAAGGCGAGCATGTCCACGCGCCCGGTGGGCACGCCGCAGCAGGCGGCCATGTTGCGGTTCTGGGTTACGGCGCGCACGTTGAGGCCCAGGCGGGTCTTGTTCAGCAGCAGCCAGGTCAGCACCACCACGCACAGCGCAAAGCCGATGATGACGATGCGGTTGTACGGCAGCACCAGGTTGGGCAGCACCTGGATCCCGCCCGACAGCCAGGCCGGGTTGGCCACTTCGACGTTCTGTGCGCCGAACAGCAGGCGCACCAGTTGGATCAGCATCAGGCTGATGCCCCAGGTAGCCAGCAGGGTTTCCAGTGGCCGGCCATAGAGGTGGCGGATCACCGTGCGCTCCAGGGCCATGCCGATGCCTGCGGTGACAAAAAACGCCACCGGCAGCGCGATCAGCGGGTAGAACTCGATGGCCTGGGGCACGTAGCGCTGCATCAGCAACTGCACCACATAGGTGGAGTAGGCGCCGAGCATCAGCATCTCGCCGTGGGCCATATTGATCACCCCGAGCAAGCCGAAGGTGATCGCCAGGCCCAGGGCCGCGAGCAACAGGATCGAGCCCAGGGACATGCCGCTGAACGCTTGTCCAAGGATTTCGCCCACCAGCAGCTTGCGCTTGACCTGGGCCAGGCTGGTTTCGGCGGCGGTGTGCACCCCGGCATCGGTTTCCACGCCGGGCGCCAGCAATGCTTCCAGGCGCGTGCGCGCCAGTGGGTCGCCGGTGCTGCCCAGCAGACGTACGGCGGCCAGGCGCACGGCCGGGTCGGGATCGACCAGTTGCAGGTTGGCCAGGGCCAGGCTCAGGGCGCTGTGGACGTCGTCGTCAGTTTCGCTGGCGAGTTGCTGGTCGAGGAATTTCAGTTGCGCAGGTTGCGCGCTTTTCTGCAGGGTTTGGGCGGCGGCCAGGCGTACCTTGGGATCGGCGGCGAGCAGTTGCTGGCTGGCCTGCACGTTGTTGATCAAGCCGCGCAGGCGGTTGTTCAGGCGTACGGTCTTGGTTTCGCCGTTGACGCTGACTTGGCCTTGTTGCAGGGCGTTGACCAACTCGATGCGCGCCGGGTCGGGCTGGGCGGCCCAGTCTTGCAACAGTTTGGCCTGTTGCATGGGGTTGGCCGCGAGGAAGTCTTCGGCATCGCCTGAGTGTGCGGCCAGGGGCAGCAACAGCAGGCAGGCCAGGATGAAACGGTGGAGGGCAGTGGGCATAAACAAATGTCCTGGTCATGCACGGACTAGGTTTATGTGGGAGCGAGCAAGTCGAATCGTCGCACCGCCGCTCCCACATTTGATCTGTGTTGGGGCTTAGTTGCTCTTCACCGCGTGATCCGGCTTCTTGTCATTGCCAGGGATGTACGGGCTCCACGGCTGGGCGCGGATCGGTCCTTCGGTCTGCCACACCACCGAGAACTGGCCGTCCGACTGGATCTCGCCAATCATCACCGGCTTGTGCAGGTGGTGGTTGGTCTTGTCCATGGTCAGGGTGTAGCCCGACGGCGCGGCGAAGGTCTGGCCGGCCAGGGCTTCACGCACTTTGTCGACGTCGGTGGACTTGGCTTTCTCCACGGCCTGCGCCCACATATGGATGCCGACGTAGGTGGCTTCCATCGGGTCGTTGGTCACGGCCTTGTCGGCGCCCGGCAGGTTTTTCGCCTTGGCATAGGCTTTCCAGTCGGCGACGAACTTGGCGTTGACCGGGTTCTCTACCGACTGGAAGTAGTTCCATGCTGCCAGGTTGCCCACCAGTGGCTTGGTGTCGATGCCGCGCAGTTCTTCTTCGCCTACCGAGAACGCCACCACCGGAACCTCGGTGGCTTTCAGGCCCTGGTTGGCCAGTTCCTTGTAGAACGGCACGTTGGAGTCGCCGTTGACCGTGGACACCACCGCAGTCTTGCCGCCGGCCGAGAACTTTTTGATGTTGGCCACGATGGTCTGGTAATCGCTATGGCCGAACGGGGTGTAGACCTCTTCGATGTCCTTGTCGGCCACGCCTTTGGAATGCAGGAACGCGCGCAGGATCTTATTGGTGGTGCGTGGGTACACGTAGTCGGTGCCCAGCAGGAAGAAGCGCTTGGCGCTGCCGCCTTCTTCGCTCATCAGGTACTCCACCGCCGGGATTGCCTGTTGGTTGGGCGCCGCACCGGTGTAGAACACGTTGGGCGACATTTCTTCGCCTTCGTACTGCACCGGGTAGAACAGCAGGCCGTTGAGTTCTTCGAACACCGGCAACACCGATTTGCGCGACACCGAGGTCCAGCAGCCAAACACCACCGCCACCTTGTCCTGGGTCAGCAACTGCCGGCCTTTCTCGGCGAACAGCGGCCAGTTGGACGCAGGGTCCACGATCACCGGCTCCAGCAGCTTGCCGTTCACGCCGCCCTTGGCGTTGATCTGGTCGATGGTCATCAACGCCATGTCCTTGAGGGACGTTTCGGAAATGGCCATGGTCCCGGACAGCGAATGCAGGATGCCGACCTTGATGGTCTCGGCGGCCTGGACAGTCCAGGTCATGCCCATGGCGGCAATGGATGCCGACAGAGTGAAAGCCTTGATCAAGCTGCGACGCTTCATGGTGTGGTCCCCGTGACGTTTATTTTTCTGATGAGCAGATGTGAACGCTAAAGGGCTATTTGCAAAGGCTGTGCCCGATAGCCGAACGCCCGGTTTTACGGGGCGGCACGTGCCGGCGGGCGTGGGCGCGCACCAATAGCGGGCGGCCTGGCGGCGCCGGTGCAGGCAATGCGCCGAAAGAGTGCCAGGGCGCAGGGCCCCCTAACTATGCAGCGCCATGGCGCGGGTGCATGGGAGGACGCTTTGCCAGGGCTTGCATTCGCAAGCTCACTACAAGCGATCAAGGGGGTGTCATGGAAGAACAACGATCCAGGGAAAAACGGGCTGCGGTAGCGAAGGCCGCGAAGTATCAATACAGCCCAGCGTTTCTCACGGCCGATGATGCCGCGCGGTATGTCCACGAACGCATTGGCAACAAGCGTGACGTGGAATACGGCAGCGTCATTTTGCAAAGGTTGTCGGATCAGCGGATTTACGCCACGCAGCCGATTCCCGGCAAGGCGGCCACGTTTGACTTCGAGCTGTTGCTGGAGCGCGGCGCAGGCAATTCATTTGTGGAACCGCCTGGCTATAAGTTGGTGGGCGGGATTCACTCGCACCCCCAGCAATTTGACTTCCTGAAGCGCTCAAACCCGCGCTATACCGATCGGCAGGTGCGGGTCTTCAACGATTTTTTTTCCGAGCGGGACGTGGTCTTCAATCACTACGAAGGGCGATCACTGGTCACCGCCTATCTATCGGGGCCCAACGGCACGCTACTCAAGTACCAGCCCAGTTTCTCCGAGGCCGAGCGGCAGTTTGTCGACTGGCTCGATGACGTCAAAACGGCCCTGCCTGCCCATGGTCATGACGGCACGCTGGAGGGTTACATCAAGAAGCTGGCATCGCTGGGGCGCTTGTCCCTACTTCTGGCCAGTGATGATTGGGGCGGCGCTGCGGGGCTGATTGACCAGGGTTGGCAGCCTTATCTGCCGCTGGTCGAGCCTCAGGGCACGGTGGCGTGTGGCCCGCTGTTCCAGGATGTGACCAAGGCGCTGAACGCGGCCCAGGTGCGCATGCGCCGCAAACCTGAACTTCGCCAGATGGCCATGCTGCTCAAGCATGAACAGCGCAGTGAATTTGTCGCGACACAGGCCCTGGCATTGGGCGCCGCAGAGCTGGTTCCGGCCGATAACCGGTTGCCTTCGCTGGCGGGCGGACCCTTGTTGCCGGAGGGGTTTCATGTGCACGGTTTCTTCTACCTGTCGCAACCGGTGCTGGCGCAGACGCCCAGCATAGAACCCTGGTTGTACCAGCAGTTTTTCAGCCCCGGCGAGCTGGCGGCCTACATTGCCAAGGCTCGTCGCTACCAGCAGGCACCGACCTCTGCACTGGGCATTTCCCTGTACCTGCGGACCAAGGACGATGCGCTGCTGCGTTACCGGTTCAGCGGCTCGCCGGCAGAAACGCAGTTGTTCAAGGAGGATGATGCGGGTGGGGTGTCCGACCAGGGGATTCAACAGGCCCTGGAGCGCGGAACGCTGACGCCTGCCCAGTTTGTGGCGCGGGTGGCTGCTGCGGGTGAGTTGAGTGTGGAGAAAACCAGTGCACTGTGGGACGTGGAGGGGGTGGTCGAGAACAACTGGACGCCCTTTGCGAGTTTCCCGCAAAAGGCGCTCACCCTGAGCCAGCCCTTTGCCTCCGCCGATGAGGCCGCGCTGTACGCCCATGCCCAGGTGGGAGGTCGTCGTGGTCGTGAATATGGCGCGCTGATTCTCAAGCAGGCCGACCATCGTTATGTGTTGACCCAGCAACTGGAAACCCCCGGCAATCCATACGCATTCCAGGGGTTCTATCCTTGGGAACCGTACTCCAAGCAATTGGCGCTGCCCGATGGTTACCAACTGCACGCCTGGTTCGGCTCCCACGTGGCGCCCTCGCTGTTGAACCTGGATGCCCAGGCCCGGGCGAACTGGTCGAGCGATGAGGTGGATGTCTACGCCCAGGGTTTCACTGCCGAGGAAGCCTATCGGATCCACCAGTTGCAAGTGCCGGGCTACCTGTCCGGAGCCAAAGACAGCCTGATCGTCCTGGACACCCGTGGTGCGAAGAGCAGCGAATTCCTCGGCTTTTTCGAAGCGCCCAGGGGCGGCAGCCTGGTTGCCAGGAACCTGGCGGACGGCACCTACAAACCCGCCGATGCCATCCGTACGCTGGCAGAGGTCAGCCATTTGCGCGTAGTGAAGGGCAATAGTTTGTGGGGGCCGGCTGGATCAATCGACAAGCACTGGGTGCCATTCAAGGACCGGGCAACACCGGGTACAACGGTGCCCCTGCCTGCATTGAGCCCGGCTTTTATTAAAGCCGATGACGCGGCGTTGTGGGCGCACCGGCGCATCGGTGCACGGCGTGACCGTGAGTACGGCGGCGTCATCCTGCGCAACCTTCAAGGTTACTTTTTTGCCACCGAGCCGGTCAGTGGCCAGGGGCTTGAGTTTGACATCCGCGACGTCCTCAGCACCCGCGAGGATGGCAGCTTCTTGCCGATTGCCGGTTACCGCCGCGCCGGGCTTTATCATTCCCATCCTGCGGATTACCAACAGGTTGCCAGCGCCAACCCGAAGATGTCCGAGCAGCAGGTGAGGGTTCATCTGAATTTCTTTTCCCCATGGGATGCGGCTGGGGATATCACCTATCAGCACAACTTTGCATTGTCTTACTTGTCGGGTCCCGATGATTCCCTGGTGCGCTATCGCCCCAGTGGGTCGTTCGCCGAGGCGCAATACGCCAAGTGGATTTTGGGCACGGTCAGCGACGCGCAGTGGGGGACGGATGGCTCGCTGGAAGGTCATCTGAAAAAATTGCTCGAGGTGGGTGAGTTGAGTTTTGTCACCAGCAATCCGTTGTGGGGTGGCTCTCGAGGGGTAGTTCCGCAGAACTGGGAGCTCTATCGGGCGTTCGCTGCGCCAGCGCCGGGGTTGTTGCCGCTGTTGTCCCACGTCTGCGCCACGGTCAGCGATGCCATTGCAGCGGGCGTGGCGCTCGGTACCGGCCCAGGGACGGCCTGGCGCCTTGGGCTGGTGCTCAAGCGCGACGGCAAGGACGAATTTGTCGCGACCCAGGCCCAGGTGCTCGACGAACCACGCTTTTACGTGAACCACCTGTTATCCACGGATGCGGACGGCAACTACCTGCTGCCGGACGAGCACCGCATCGTCGGGTTCTACTGCGAATCACCTGCCGAACGCAGTCGTCTGGCCATGCATCAGCCCTGGCTGTACCGCAGCTTTTTTGCACCGCAGGCGTTGGGCAGCGCGGCCCAACAGGCGGGCCTGATTGCCAACCTGCAGGTACCGGAGCAGCCGCTGGGGCTTTATCAGCAAACCGCCGGTGGGGCGCTGTTGCGCTATCGGTTTGGCTTCTCGACCGCAGAAACCGAGCTTTTTGGCAGTAGCCCCGAGGCCGATAGCGCTTTGCTCAAAGGCAGCCTTACCCCCCAGGAGTATGTGCTGCAGGTCGCGGCCGTCGGTGAGCTGACGGTGCTGGCCACCAACCGGATGTGGGACCGGGCGGGTGTGGTCACGGCTACGTGGCGCCCGTTTGCCGATATCCCGCTGGTGACGGTGGGGCCGGCGTTCACCCAGCCCGACGACGCTGCGCGCTGGGCGCACAATCAGATCGGCACCCGGCGTGACAAAGAGTATGGCGGCCTCATTCTCAAGCGTGGCAACCGCTACTTCGCCACGCATCCGGGCAGCGGTGCCCATGCCATGTTCGATTTCTACACGATTCTGGCGGCCGATGAGCAGGACAACTTCATCGCGCCCCATGGCTACGAGTGCCACGCGCTCTACCACTCGCACCCGGCCGACGCCGGTCAGATAAGGCAATTCAACCCCGGCTTCACCGACGACCAGGTCGAGTTGTTCAACAGCTTCTACTCCAACGCCGACCAGGTGTTTGTCATCACCCATCGTCACTTCGCTCGGGTGCATTACCTGTCGGGGGCGGTCAACTCGCTGCTCAAATATGTGAGCAGCGGCTCGGCCGAGGAGACAAACCTCGAGGCTCAACTGACAGGCACGCAGGCGGTGGTGCCGTTCACCGCGTTCGAAGGCGCTGTCTGGCGGTTGGCGCAAGCCGGCGAGTTACACGTGGTGGTGCCTTCACCGGTATGGGGCGGTGTACGCGGCAAGGTGCCTCAAGGCTGGACCTTGCGCAGCCCCGTGAGCAGCGGCGGGGCCGCGCAGGCGCAACCGTTCTTCACGCCCATGCTGAGTACCGCGCATGCAGCGGTGTTGGTTGCCTTGAGTGCGACTGCGGGGTTGCGTCAGACGGGCTATCAGGGGGTTGTCCTCAAGCACCTGACGGCTTTGACCTATATCGCTACCGAACCCACGGCCCTGGGGCCTTCGTTGACCGGGTTGTTCCCGCTGCGCAATAACGGCCAGCCGCGGCTGCCCTCCAACTATCGCCTGGTGGGCTTCTATTACTCCCCCGCACCGATGGCGGATGCGCCGTTGCCCGCCACGGAGCCCTGGCTGTACAAGCGCTTTGTCAGTCCACAGTTGCTGGTCACGGCGATGAATCAGGCGGCCGGCACCCAGAGCCTGCAGATTGCCGACCAGGGCTTGAAGCTGTTTTTGCACACCGGCGACCGGGCGCTGTTGCAATGGCAAGCGCCCGACGCCAAGGCGGCCACCGAATTGTTCAGCGTGGCCACGGACGGCACGGTGACGGATAACGGCAACCAGGCCGCCTTGATGGACGGTTCGTTGTCACCCCGGGCGTTCGTGCGCCGGGTTATTCGTGCAGGCGAGCTGACGGTGCTGCAGGTCGGCCAGCTCTGGACCCAGCGGGGGGTGTTGTATGACGGTGAAACCCTGCCGCTGGGTGCCAAGGACCAGAGCATCGACGCCACCTTCCTGAGTGCCGACGATGCCGCGCGGCATGCCCACGAACGCATCGGCGTACGGCGTGATATGGCCTTTGGCGGCTACATCTTGCGGCTCCCCGATCAGCGCTTTGCATTCACCGAACCGGTACGTGTCCAGGGCGATGGATTTGCCGGGGACTTGCTGCTGTCATCGGCCGATAACGGGCTGCTGGTGCCGCCGGCCGACCATGTCATCCATGGGCGCTACGCCTCCCATCCACCGCTGTCCCAGGCTGAGCTGGAGCGTTGGCGGCGCCTGGGGTGGACGCTGACCGACCTTGAAGTCAGCGCCTCGATGTTCAGCGATCAGGAAATCCGCTCGGCGATCCTCTCTGGACTGCCTGCGTACTTGAGCGGGACGCCCAACAACCTGATCTGTTACCAGCCCAGCGGTTCGCAAAAGGAAGCGTTGGTACTGGCCAACACCCGTCGAGAGCCCGGGGTCGATAACTACCGTCTTCGCCTGGAGCGCGGTGTGCTCAAGCCACAAGACATCGTGACTCGCGTGGCGGACGCGGGTGAACTGCGGGTGCTCGCCCACACCCGGTTGTGGGGCCCGCGCCTGCGGGTCTATGACGACTGGACACCGAATTTCGAATACGCCGAGGTGGCCCCGCAAACGCCGTCCTTGAGCGCCATTTTCACCAGCCCGGACGCTGCGGCGATCAATGCCCATAAGCGCGGTTATGGACGAAACCTGGCTGCCCAGGGGTGTACCGCGTACTTGCTCAAACACCCGCAAAAAAGTGAATACGTGGTCAGCGAACTGGCGCCCGAGGCCTCCAATGCCTGGTTGAGTGACTCGTCCATCGGTGCGGCCTATCTGGAGGGGGGTGGGTTTGCCCACGGTTTCGTGTTGGTCGGGATGTTCTATTCCCAGCAATGGCTGCCCAGCGGCCTGCCTTCCACCGAGGCCTGGCTGGCGCGCTTTTTCGCGACCCCGCAATTGCTGCAACGGGCCGAAAAAGACGCCCGCTCTTTGCCCCGCGCAGGCTCCAGCGACGTGTTACCGGTTTATCTGTCGACGCTTGAAGGCGCGTTACTGCGCTATCAGCCGCCCGCGACCTCGCTGTTCAGTGGCGGCGGCAATGGTGACGAAGTCAGCGTACAGGGCATGAGTCTGAGCAGCGGCACCCTGGATATTCGCCGTTATGTTTCGTTGATGGCCAAGACCGGTGATTTGACGGTGCTGTATTCCAGTCAATGCTGGGACCGCCGGGGGCCGGTGAGCAAGGAGCCTTCGCAGTGGCGACCCTACGCGCACTTTATCCGCCGCCGTCTGGGGCCAGTGTTCAATGAACAGGATGACGCGGCTCGGTATGCCCGTTCCCGTCTGCCGGCCAGCAATGGCGGGCGACTGTTCGGCGGCCTGATCCTCAAGCGCCCGGACGGTCTGTTCGTCGCCACGGAACCTGTGAGCGTGCCCCGCGAAGATTTCGAGCACACCTGGATTTTTCCCGATGAGATGGTGGCCGTGGGTGGCTTTCCCGCAGCCCATACCCTGGTGGCACGCTATCGTTCAAGCCCGGGGCGCGAACTGCCGTTTACCCTGGATGCCACGCAGCGGGATATCTACCGCAATATGCTCTCGACCCGGGTGATCAGTGCGGTGCTGAACAGCGCCCATGCCAACCTGAGCCGTGAATACCTGTTCGGTGCCGACGCCAGCATCATCAGTTACAGCCGCAGCGACTCGGCGCTGGAAACGGCCTTGAAGAATGATCTGCAGCCCCTGAACCTGGTGCGCGAGGACCGCCTGGAGAACAAGCTTGAGCAACAGATCCGCGCTGGAAAACTCACGCCAGAAGCGTTCGTCCAGCGCCTGAGCAAGGCCGGGCGCTTGCGCGTGGTGGACGGCAGCGAGGTCTGGGGCCCGCCGAGGTTACTCCAGGGTTTTGTCCCCAATGCTTATCGCGCGCCTGGAATCTTGATCGAAAATGCGCTGGCGGATCCTGCCTTCAGTCCGGTTTTTGCCCAGGAGCAGGCGGCTGTGCGCTACGCCCATGAGCGCTGCCAATACGGGCCGGCGTTGCAGTTCGGCTACGTGTTCAAGGATGCGCGTAAAGATCAATACATGGTGACGATGCCGTTGGTGCGTAGCAGTTATTGGAAATTCGAGCAGGTGTTTCCAAGCGGCCTGCTGCCCCAGGGCTATGTCATGGAGGGCCTCTATCTGTGTGCCGCCCTTGAAACCCTGACCCCCTTGCAAGACCCCCATGAGCGGATGATTCATTCGCCCCTGGACGTCGACAACGGCATTCGCTTTGCCCGTCATGGCGTGAAGGGCAAGCGGCTGGCGCTGTACCTGTCCTGCCCGGAGGGGGCGCTGCTCAGGTATCAGTACCTGCAAACGGACGAGGAACAGGACGATCGCAACCACTTCCCGATGCTTCGCCAGCAACTGCGCGAGGGCAAGATGACGCTGCTGTGGTATGTGCAGGAGCTGGCTCGACTCGGCAACCTTGATGTACTGGTCGAGGGCTCGGTCTGGGCGGGGACGCGGCGGATCACGCCCGATTGGTGGCCGGGAACGGGAGAGGGGTTCTTCGATTACCCAATGGGTTGCGGCCCGTTGTTCTCCCATGCCGATGATGCCGCCCGCTACGTGCAACGTCGGCTGTTGACGCGCGGGGGCCACAACTATGTGGCGGCCATCCTGGCCAATCCGAACAGCTCGTCGTTTATCGCGACCCTGCCGTTGTGGCCGGGGCTGGATGCGACACGTCTGTTCCGCCTGTTTTACACCGGGCGTTCGGGGCCGGTGCAACCGATCTCGCAGCCTGCGAGCGGGCCGGTACCTTATCCGGACTTTCCGGTTCTGTACCGGGTGGTGGGCGCGCAGTTGGCCTATAGGGATTCGGCGCCGGTCGACAGTGCTGATTCCAGGGATGAGGTGCTCATCAGCAACTTTATCGAGCCATCGTTCCTGGCTTATTTCATCCGCGTTCTCAAGGCACAGTCAGAAACTACGACGAGCCTTTACCTGGTTACCCGGGGTGGCGCGCAGTTGAAATACGTACCGGGTTTTTCACCCCTGGAAAACCAGCTGATGGCCACTGCGGCCAGTCTCACGCCCCTGGAGTTTCTCCAGCGTTTGACCGGGGTTGGTCAGCTGTCTGTGCTCGACAGGGATACCTATTGGCAGAACGAAGGGCTGATTTCCGAGGTGCAAAAGGACAGCCGCAATGGGGTGCAGACCGACGCTCCGCTGATTGACGAACCCCTGCAACTGCGCGACCGCGACGAGCTGTAATCGAGTGCTCAGCGCTTGCGCATCAGGCCAATGAAAAACAGCCCACCGATCGCCGCCGTGGCCACGCCGATAGGCAGATCCTCGGGGGCGATCAGGGTGCGTGCAGCGACATCGACCCATACCAGGAACAGGCTGCCCAGCAACCCGCAGACCGGCAACAACCGTCGATGCTCGGCGCCCACCAGGCGCCGGGCAATGTGCGGCACCATCAGCCCGACAAAGCCGATGGAGCCGCTGACGGACACCAGCACGCCGGTCATCAGCGACGCAATCAGGAACACCTTCAGGCGCACAGTGCGCGCATTCAGGCCCAGGGTGACGGCGGTTTGTTCGCCGGCCATCAGCGCGTTGAGTGGGCGCGCCATGCCCAGCAGCAAGAGCAACCCGCACAGCACCGCCGCAGCGGGAATGGCCAGTAGCTCCCAGCGTGCCAGGCCCAGGCCGCCAAGCATCCAGAACATCACCGCCGACGCCGCGCGATGGTCGCCCATGAACAGCAGCAGGTTGGCCACCGCCATCATCACAAACGACACCGCGACGCCGCACAGCAGCAGGCGATCACTTTCCAGGCGGCCGTTGCGGCTGGCCACGGCCAGCACCACAAGCATGCTCAACAGCGCACCGATAAACGCGGCCAGCGGCAGGGTCAGCAAGCCGATGAGCTGACCGACATGCAGCACCACGATCACCGCGCCCAACGTGGCGCCGGAAGTCACGCCCAGCAGATGGGGGTCGGCCAGCGGGTTGCGCGTCACCGCCTGCAGCACCGCGCCGATCAGTGCAAGGCCTGCGCCCACCAAGGCGCCGAGGAGCATACGCGGGACGCGGATCAGCCAGACGATATGTTCCTGGCCGGCGCTCCAGCTCACCTCGCCGATGCCCATTGCCTTGTGCAACAGAATCCGCCACACCACCTCCAGCGGCACCCGCGCCGGACCGAACCCCAGCGACACCACGCAAGAGACCAGCAACAGCGCGCCAAGGGCAATCAGCAGCAGGGCATAGCGGCGCTCGATCATTGGCCGTGGAACCCCTTGGCCAGGGTTTCAACCGCCAGCACGTTGTCGATGCCCGGCGTGGCCTGCACGTAGGGAATCACGATAAAGCGCTGGTGCTTGATGGCGTCCACCGATTGCAGCGCTGGGTTATCCAGCAAAAACTGCTGCTTCTGCGTGGCGCTGATTTCGCTGTAGTCGACGATCACGATCACCTGTGGGTTGCGCTCGACCACGGTTTCCCAGTTGATGCGGGTCCAACTGGCGTCCACGTCATCGAGGATATTGCGCCCGCCCGCCGCCTCGATCAGCGCTTGCGGCATGCCTAGGCGGCCCGAGGTCATGGCGCGGTCTTCGCCACTGTCGTAGAGAAATACCCGGGGCTTTTCCGCCGGCAGGTTTTTCTGCACCTGGGCGACCTGTGCCTGCATCTGTGCGATCAAGGTATTGGCGCGGTCCTGCACGTCGAAGATCTTGCCCAGGTTGCGCAGGTCGTTATAGGTGTCATCCAGGGTCGCGGCCGGGCGCTTCATCACAAACGCACAGGACTCAGTGAGCTCCAGCACTTTGATGCCCAACGGTTGCAGGGTTTGCGGCGTGAGGTCGCCGCCCACGCGCATGCCGTAGTCCCAGCCGGCGAAGAAGAAATCGACGTTGGCATTGAGCAGGGTTTCCACCGATGGGTACTTGCTCGCCAGCTCCGGCAGACCGTCGAGCAACTGGGCCATTTGCGGGGTCACGGCTTTCCAGCCGGTCACGCCGCTGTAGCCGACCATGCGCGACTTGAGCCCCAGGGCCAGCATCATCTGGGTCATGTTGATGTCGTGGCTGACGGCGCGTTCAGGCGCCTGGTTGAACGTCACCTCGCGGTTGCAGCTCTGGATCTTCAGCGGGTAGTGGGTCGCCTCGGCAAATGCCTGGGCAGTGCCCAGCAGCAGGGCGAGGGAGAGCAGCGAGCGCAGGATCATGGTTGGGTTATCCAGGTGATTCGGGGGTAGCCGGACAAGGGATGGGTATCGATCAGCGCCTCGACACCGAAGACCTCGCGCAGCAACTCGGCGGTCAGTACTTCGTGGGGCGTGCCGCTGGTGACGATGCGTCCGTGGTTGATCACGTACAGGCGGTCACAGAAGGCCGCCGCCAGGTTCAGGTCGTGGATGCTGGCCAGGGTGCCGATCTGCAAGCGCTTGACCAGCTTGAGCAGCTCAAGCTGGTAGCGCGGGTCGAGGTGGTTGGTCGGCTCGTCGAGGATCAGCAATTGCGGTTGCTGGGCCAGGGCGCGGGCGAGGATCACCCGTTGTTTTTCACCGCCGGAAAGGGTGGCGAAGGCGTGGTCCTCAAAGCCCAGCAGGCCGACGGATTCGAGGGCCTGTTGAATCAGTTGGCGGTCGTGCGGCGTATCGCTGTCGAACAACCCTTTGTGGGGTGTGCGGCCCATGGCGACCACTTCATCGACCCGCAGGCCGAAGGCATCGGGGAATTCCTGCAACACCACGGCGATGCGCTGGGCGCACCAGCGTGAAGGTTGCTTCCAGACGTTCCGGTGATCGAGGCGCACTTCGCCCTGTTCGGGTTTGCTGAACCGATAGGCGCAGCGCAACAGGCTGGTCTTGCCGCTGCCATTGGGCCCGATCAGCCCGACAAACTCCCCGGCGCCCACCTGCAGGCTGGCATCACGCAGGTGGAACTGGTGATGGCAGTGGCCGTGGCCCAGGGGGGACCAGGCGAGGTGGTTGAGGTGGAGTGTGGTCATCATCGGTCTCAAGGTTAACGCCGGCCCAAAATGTGGGAGCGGGCTTGCTCGCGAATGCGGTGGGTCAGTCAACATATTCATCTCTGACCCACCGCATTCGCGAGCAAGTCGAATCGTCGCACCGCCGCTCCCACATTGTGGGGGTGGTTAGAAGGTGTAGTCGGCCGTCACAAAGAACGAGCGCGGCTCACCCAGTATCCATTGCTGGCCGTCATTGTATTGGCTCACGGCATAGGTGCGGTCGAACAGGTTATTCAATTGCAGGCCCAATGTCGTGTTGTGCAGGGCTTTCCACGAAACACTGGCATCGACCACGGTGTAGCTGGGCAGCTCGTTCTGGTTGGCCATGTCGGCGTAACGCGCATCCACATAACGCACGCCGGCACCGGCGCGGATGTCTTCGGTCACGGCCTTGCTCAGCCACAGGTTGGCAGTGCGGCGCGGCACGTCCACCGGGCGATTGCCATCGCGTGAGACCTGTACGCCGCCGACATTCTGCTGGAAGTCATCGTACTGCGCCCGCACGATGGCTGCATTGGCTTGCAGTTGCCAGGCGTGGGGCAGTTGCAGGTCGAGGCTGGCTTCCAGGCCGTCGGAAGATTGCTGGCCCACCTGTTGTTTGTATTGCGGGTTGCCCGGCACATCGGTCAGCAGTTTCTTTTTGACGATATGGTAGGCCGCCAGGGTCCACTCGCCGCGCTGGTCCCAGAAAGCCTGTTTGATACCGATCTCGGTCTGCTTGGCGGTGGAGAGGTCGAACGCTTGCTGGCTTGAGCTCAAGGAGATCAAGCCGCCGACGCCATCGGTGCTGGTGGCGTACTGGCCGTAGATCGAGGTGTCCGCAGTGAGGGCAAACACTAGGCCGGCCTTCCAGTTGTTGCCGGTGAGGCTCTTGTCGTTGCGCTCGCCGCTGCGCAGTTCATCGCGGTCCAGGTGCACGAAGTCGCGACGGATGCCGGTGATCAGCGAGAGCTGGTCGCTCAGTTGCAGGCGGTTTTCGGCAAAGCCTGCGAACTGCTTGGTGGTGGTGGCGAACAGCGGCCGGAACGGATCGGCACTTTCAAACGGGGCCTGGGCCGGGTGTTTCACATCGATGGGTTGGCCAGCGGTCACCACGTCTGTAAACGGTGAGTTGCTGGCCAGGCGAAAGCGAATGCGGTTGTATTCCACGCCGGTCACGGTCTGGCTGTCGAGGCCGAACAGCGTGTGCTTGAAGGTGAAGGTCTGGCGATCGCCGACCTGCTCCTGGTTGTGCTTGATGCCGTAGAACCCGCTGCGGGTCAGTTGCCCGGCGCTGAAATTGTAGTTCTCGGCGTTCTGCCAGCGGCGCTGGGCCTTGAGGTAGTACAACTCGTTGCGCGCGCTGACGGCATCGTTGATCTGCCATTCGCTGCTCAGGCGCGTCCACTGGTCGTTGTAATGCTGGGTGTCGTTGCTGACGTTGTAGTTCTTGTCGCGCAGGCCCTTGTGCAAGTGGCCGTTGAGCAGCGGTGTACCAAAGTAGTTCTGTGGGCGCTGGTCGCCGTAGTCGTGGGCCAGGGTGAAACTCAGGTCATCGGCGGCCTGCCAGCGCAGGGCGCCGCTGGCAAAATCGCTGGCCGAGTCGCCACGGTCGATAAAGCCATGGCTGCGCAGGCGGTTGAGGTTCAGGCGATAGCTCAGGGTGTCGGTCAGCGAACCGCCGCTGTCCAGGGCTTGTTGCTGGCGATCATAGGACCCGTAGCCCAGGCGCAGGTGGTTTTCGATCTCGCCAGTGAAGGGCTTCTTCGAAATCGTGTTGACCACTGCGCCGGTGGCGCCTTCGCCATACAGCACCGACGCCGGGCCGCGCAGCACGTCCACGCGCTCGACCGCCCAGGTGTCGACCGGGAAGGTCGAGGTGCCCATGCCGTTGTACAGGCGGTTGCCGTCATACAACTGCATCACCGAGCCCTGGCCGGTAAATCCACGGGCTTGCAGCGAGGTGCCGCCGTCGCCCGGGGTGCCGGTGCGGCTAATGCCGGTGGCGCGGGAGATTGCGTCCTGCACACTGACGTCGCCCCGTTCGCGAATCTGCGTGCCGGTCTGGCTTTCGACACTGCCGGGGGTTTGCAGGGCTGTGAGGCCCAGGCGCGAACCGGCGGTGGTTGGGGTGCTCAGGTCGATATGTGCGTTGTCCACCGCTGGTGCGGTCACGGGGCTGGCGGGCAGGGTCAGGGCCTGGGCGCTGTTTTGCAAGGCAAGCAGGCACAGGCCGCTGGCAAGGTACTTGTTCATCGGGCGGCAGATCGCTTCTTCGAGACGACACTCGCCGCTGGGCGCGGCGAGTGGGGATGGTGCAATAAGTGTTATAAGTTAACACTTCTTGCGTTTGGGATGAAAGCCCGCGTAAGACTACATAACGTCTCTATGTAGGGCATCTCGCCTACCTCATGCAGAAGATGAGGCTGACTCACGTTGTTTGAAAAGGCGCGCCAGCACCAGCCGATCCAACATCCACACCACCAGCAACGACGCGCCGACCAGCGGGAAAATGATCGCCAGGGCCAGCATGATCACCATGGCGGCTTTCCACTTCGGCAGGTCATGGCGCAACGGCGGAACCCCCAGGCCACCCTGTGGCCGACGTTTCCACCAGATCACCACACCGCTGACCGCACTCAGCAGAATCATCAGGCACACCAGCAGCACGATGATCTGGTTGATCACGCCGAACATCTTGCCCTCGTGCAGCATCACCCCGGACTCGGTAACCCGCGCCACCGTGTTGTAGTGCTGCCAACGCACATCGGCGAGGACCTTGCCGGTGTATTGGTCGACATGCAGGGTTGCGTCATTGCGCGGGTCGTTGGCGAACACGGCGATGGTGAACACGCCCGTGGCCGTGGTCGGGAAGGTGATGCTGTAGCCCGGCTCGACCTGGCGCGCGGTGGCCAGGTCCACCACCTGTTGCAGGCTGATCGAGGGCGCGGCCGGGCCGTGGTGCATGCCGCCGTGCTGCATGTGTTCGGCATGCTCGCCGGACAGGGGCATGGGCGTGTTTTCCATGGCCCAGGGCACGGTCTGTTGCGTCGCGGTGTTGAGGCTGCGGGCCTGTTGGTCGGACTGCGGCACGTCGTTCCACATCGCCGCCGGAAAGCGGTTCCACAGGTCGGCGTACTGCTTGCCCCAGAAGCCGGTCCAGGTCATGCCACTGAGCAGCATCAGCAGCAAAAACGCCGCGCCCCAGAACCCGGTGACCGCATGCAGGTCACGCCAGAACAGACGCCCGCGACTGCCCAGGCGCGGCCACAGAATCCCGGCAGCAGAGCGACCGCGCGGCCACCACAGGTACAGGCCGGACACCACCAGCATCACCCCCCAGCCGGCGGCGAGTTCAATCAGGCGATCGCCCGTGGTGCCGATCATCAATTCACCATGCAGGGCACGGACGATGGCTTGCAGGTTGTAGGTCGCGTCCTGCTCGCCGAGCACGCTGCCGCGATAAGGGTCGACAAAAACAGTCAGCTCGTTGCCTGCGTTGTGCAGCACAAACTGCGCGCTGCTGCTGGCGTCCACGGGTGGCAGGTATTTGCTGAGGGTGGCGTGTGGATAGGCGGCCTTGGCGCGCTGCAGTTGCTCGTCGGCGCTGAGGACGTGCGCGGCAGGTTGCACGTTGAGCAGTTGGCCGTACATCAGCGGGTCAAGCTGGGGCTTGAACAGGTAGATGATGCCGGTCACTGCCAGCAACACCATGAAGGGGGCGACAAACAGCCCGGCGTAGAAATGCCAGCGCCAGGCCAGGTTGTAGAAGGAAATCTTTGGAGGGTTCATCAGGGTGCTCCGCAAGGACGTTATTTTTGTGCATGACTTGTAGGGGCGAGCTTGCTCGCGAAAAGCCTGAGGTTGCCGCGTTGAGTCTGATTGACCGCGTCATCGTTCACGTTCTTCGCGAGCAAGCTCGCTCCTACAGCGGTGCTGGGCTAGAAGCTCATATCCACCTTGGTCCAGAGCGTGCGCCCCGGTTCATTGATGGCTTGCGGGTCGTTGGCCGGGTAGCCGAACCCGGCGTTGCCGGCCAGGTTCAGGTGCTCGGCGTAGGCCTTGCCGAACAGGTTGTCCACGCCGGTGCTGACCTTGAAGTTTTTGTTGATGCGGTACGCGGCGTTAAGGGAGAACACGCCAAAACCACCGCTCTTGGCGAAGTCCTTGCCGACCACGTTGCCTTTGTTCTGGTCGATGCGGTTCTGCGCTGCGACCACACGCCACAAGGCGCCGGCGCTCCAGTCGTCTTCGCTGTAGGTCAGGCCGAAGCGCGCATCCAGCGGTGGCATTTGCGGCAGGGCCTTGCCGTCGCTGCTGTTCTTGCCCCAGGCGTAGGCCAGGGTGGCGTCGGCTTTCCAGTTGGAGGTCAGCTTGTAGGCGGCGCCCAATTCACCGCCCATGATCCGCGCATCGATGTTCTTTGCCTGGGAAGTCATGCCCATCATCCCCGGGGTGTAGTTGAACAGGATGTAGTCACGCACCTGGCCGACATAGCCGGAGGCCCAGGCTTCCAGCTCGGCGGTCTTGTATTGCAGGCCGAAGTCCAACTGCGTGGTTTTCTCTGGCTTGACCGCATCGAAGGCATTCAGCGAACCCGCTGGGCCCTTGCCGGGGGAGAACAGCTCCCAGTAGTCCGGGAAGCGTTCGGCGTGGCCGAGGCCGGCGTAGAGGGTCGTCGGGCTGTCGGCCAAGTCATGTTCATACCGGACGAAACCGGACGGCAGCGTGTCGGCACGGGTGTCGCCGGCGGTAGGGTTGGCGCGGCTCATCATGCCGCTGCCGGTGCGCTGGCGGTAATCCTTGGCCGAGGCGCGATCCAGGCGGGCGCCGGTAATCAGCCGGTCGTTGTCGGCGGCGTACCAGGTCAACTCGCCAAACACGCCATAGTTATGAAAGTCGGCGTCCTTGTTGCGCGGCAGGTTCTTGTAGGTATCGACCCCGGCGCTGCCGCGCTGGCGGTGCTCGTTGGTCTGCGCATCGATGCCGCTGATCAGTTGCACATCGGCCCAGCGCCAGGTGGCCTTGATCCGCGCACCGAGGGTGCGGCGGTCGACGTTGGAAGCCATAGGCCCGGCCATCATCCCGGTGCCCGAGGGCGTGCGCAGGCTGTAGTTGTCCATCACATGGTCGGCGTAGTTGTAGTAGACCTGGGCTTCGACCTTGTCGAGTACCTCGCCGATATTGGACTTCTCGAAGCGCAGGCCGAGGCTTTCGCGCAGGAACTGCGAGCCGTCCATGCCGCGTCCGGCGTAGCGCGCTTCACCATCGCCACGGCCGGCGGTGAGTTCCAGCAGGGTGTCGGCGTCCGGGGTCCAGCCGAGGGCGACGTCGCCATTCCATTTGTCGTAGCGCGAGGCGACGGTGTCGTGGTTGCCGTCCTTGTAGTCATCGGCGTGGGCCTGGTTGCCGATCACGCGGATGTACCCCAGCGAACCACCGGCGGCGGCATCCAGCACTTTATCGAAGCGCCCGTTGGAGCCGGCGAGGATGCTGGCGTTGACCCGCGTGCCCAGTTCGCCGAACTGCTCCGGCTCGCGGTCGAACAGCACCGTGCCGGCCGAGGCGCCAGGGCCCCAGAGCACGGTTTGCGGGCCTTTGATCACGGTGAGTTTGTCGTAGGTTTCGGGTGAGATGTAGGAGGTGGGCGCATCCATGCGACCAGGGCAAGCGCCGAGCATCATGCTGCCGTTGGTGAGGATATTCAGGCGCGAGCCGAACATGCCGCGCAGCACCGGGTCGCCATTGGTGCCACCGTTGCGCACCAGGGCGAAGCCTGGGATGGTCTTGAGGTAGTCGCCGCCGTCACTGGCCGGCACCGGCTGGCGTGGGTCCTTGGGGTTGGTGACGATGGTCAGTGGGGAGCTTGGGGCAACGCCGGTAATCACCGTCGGGCTGAGCTCATTGTGGTGCTCTGTGTGGTCGTCGGCATACGCCTGTGGGGCCAAGAGTGCGCCGCACAAAACGGCGAGCACGGGGGTACATCCCATACGGGTGTCAGCAGGAAACCTGGACATGAAAAATTCCATCAATCAGTCGTAAACAACACGGCCAGCAGCCTGCGGCTGTCTGTGTGAAGGCGGCCGTGCGAAGTTGTGTGTTATTGGCGGTTTACGACTGGCTGGGCGGGGCGCGGCTGCGGGCGCCGGGGAAAATGCTCTGCCGGGCATGGCCCAGGCGCGTTGCAGGGGTGAGGGCGTTGGCCGGTGGTGGGGTGCCAAGGGCCACGAATGAAACACTGCCAGGCAGGGCCGGGCAACTGAACAACAGGCTGCAATAGCCGCATTTCTCCCACATGACGTGGTCGGCGGCGGGAGTCTTGGTGTGCTCGGCGGGATGCTGGGGCGCGGCATGGCAGGTGTCGTCCATGGACATCTGCATGGACATGCCGGCGTGATGATCCATCGGCATCGCTTGGGAAATCAGCGGTCCGATAAAGATCATCAGCATGGCGAACAGGCTGATCCAGCTGCCGCTGGCCAGCCTCAGGGGCTGGCGGCGGCGCGTGGTGGACCTGTTGGCGCAAGCACCCATGGGGAGCGGCCTGGGGTGGTTAATGGGCGTGCTTGTGCTCGTGGCCGGCCATCGGCGGTGCTTTTTGTACCGATACTTTCACTTCTACCGGCCCGGCCTTTTCGAAGTTCAGGGTCAGGGGGAAGTGCTGGCCGTCGCGCAACTGGCTGCGATCCTTAAGGTCCAGGAGCATCACGTGATAGGCCATCGGTGCGAAGGTCAGCTCGCCCTTGGACGGTACGGTTACGCTGGGCACCTGTTGCATTTTCATCAAATCGCCCTGCATGACGTGCTCATGCAGCTCGGCCTTGGCCGCCACTGGCGTATCGACGCTGAGCAGGCGGTCCGGGGCTTCACCCTGGTTATGGATCACAAAGTACGCGGCCACCGTCGGCGCATTGGGCGGCAATTCCTGGGACCAGGGATCGCTGACCAGCAGGTCGCCGGCCTTGTAGTCCTCGGCATTGGCGGCACTGAACACAGGCAGCAGCAAGGCCGCCAGAAGCAGGGAAGATTTGAGCATGGCAGTTCTCCAGAACGATTCAAACGCAGTTCAATTGCGAAGTGATCAAACGGTAGGAGAGGCGCGGGGGTTGAGGCTCGGCCATTGCTGGCGCGGGGTAGGGGTTTGCAGGGCGGGTGCTGGCAGGCCAGGCACCGGGTCGATCCGAGTGAGATACAGCTGTGGCACATGCCCAGGAAGCGCTACCAGCGGCGGCGAGCCCGAACAGCACCAGCAATGTTGCATGGTGGAGTGCTCGTCCTGCTGCGGCGCCGGTATATCCAGCTTGCCCAGGGAAATCGCCACCAGCTTGCTACCGTTGGACGAGCAGAAACTGCCCCACAGCAATTGCTCGGCAGGGCTTTGGCCCTGCTGCATCGCCCCGGCCATCGGCATGGCAAACGCGTTGAACAGCACTGCAAGGCAGGCGATCCAGGCAAATGCAAAGCGTTGACGGGCCATGGCGGACAATCCGTAGGGTTAAGCGATCAGGTGGGTATTTAGCCTGATCGGGGGGCATAAGTAAAAAGTGGCGGTGTGGTTTGGTGTCGCAGTGATGTCAAGTTATGCGGCGGGAACGCCATGAACCTGCATATCAACGCCAAGTCCTTTTCGCAGTACCGCAAAAATCGCAGCCAGGTTATCCATGCTTGGGTTGCCATGGGCCGAAAGCATGCGATGCAAGCTTTTGCTCGGTTTGGCCGTCTCCCTTGCCAAACTCTCAAAACCTACAGTGGCGTTGACCAGGTCGCGCAGAATGATGCGGGACAATTCTGGCTCACCGTTGAGAAATAGCGTAGCAGCCTCGTCGAGGAGTGCCTGGGCAAACTCTGGGTCGCGCTGGGCGGCTTCGGCAATCGTGAGTTTATAACTGCGGGTAAGTGCCATGCTGGCTACCTCTTTTGTTCCAGTTTTTTGTCGCGTTTATATTCCTCAATCTCAATCATCGCCCGCCCCGAAGGTAACTAATAGGTTACGAATAAAGCAGGCGGGTGATCCTGACTTATTGAGTGAAACTTGCCAACGCTGTGAGTGTTTCTTGGGGCGTCAAAAACTCCCGATCCACCCCCACCAACACCGGCCGCTGCAAGACCAGCACCGGCACGCCGCGCTCGCGGGCCACTTGCAGCTTGGGTTCGGTGGCGCTGCTGCCGCTGTTCTTGCTGATCAATACATCGATCTGCCGGCGTTCGAACAACGCCCGTTCATCCTCGAGCAAAAACGGCCCACGGGCGCCGATTACTTCGCAGCGTTCGTTGCCGGGGTAGGTGTCCAGTGCGCGCAAGGTCCAGAATTGCCCGGTGGGGATTTCGTCGAGGTGTTGCAGCGGTTCGCGGCCGAGGGTGAACAGCGGGCGCTGGAAGGGTTTCAATGCCTCGATCAGCCCGGCCCAGTCACTGACTTCGCGCCAGTCATCACCGGGTTGTGGCTGCCAGGCGGGACGGCGCAGGGCCCAGCAGGGGATATTGCACAACTGTGCGGCCTGGGCGGCGTTGCCACTGATTTGGGCGGCGTAGGGGTGAGTGGCGTCGAGGATCAGGCTGATGTTTTCGGCGCGGACAAACTGCGCCAACCCCTCGGCGCCGCCGTAACCACCGACGCGCACCTGACATACCAGGTCGCTGGGCACCCGGCCGACCCCGGCCAGGCTGTAGATATGGTGCGGGCCCAAGGTACGGGCGATGGCCAGGGCTTCAGTCACGCCGCCCAGCAGCAGGATGCGCTTCATAGCGGCTTGATCACTTCCAGCAGGGTGATGGGCAGCGCCTGGCGCCAGGTGTCGAATTCGCCCAGGGGCTGGGCCTGGGCCACATGGATGCGGGTCAGTTCGCCGCCGTGTTGTGCGCGCCAGTTCATCAAGGTCATTTCACTTTGCAGGGTCACGGCATTGGCCACCAGTCGCCCGCCCGGGCGCAGGTGTTGCCAGCAGGTATCGAGCACGCCGTCGCGGGTCACGCCGCCGCCGATGAAGATCGCATCGGGCGCTTCCAGCCCCGCAAGGGACTGGGGCGCGTTGCCGCGAATCAATTGCAGGCCGGGCACGCCGAGGGCATCGCGGTTGTGTTCGATCAACTGCTGGCGACCGGCGTCGGCTTCAATCGCCAGGGCGCGGCAACTGGGGTGGGCGCGCATCCATTCGATGCCGATGGAGCCGCTGCCCGCGCCGACATCCCACAGCAGTTCGCCGGGGGTGGGGGCGAGGCGCGCGAGGGTCATGGCCCGCACGTCGCGCTTGGTCAGTTGGCCGTCATGCTTGAAGGCCGCATCCGGCAGGCCGGCCAGGCGTGACAGGCGTGGGGTGTCGGCGTCGGCGAGGCAGTCGATGGCGATCAGGTTCAGCGCCGCAATCGGCGGGTCCTGCCAGCTTTCGGCGTTGCCATCAATGCGCCGTTCAGCACTGCCACCGAGGTGTTCAAACACACTCAGACGGCTCGGGCCAAAACCGCTGTTGCGCAACAGTGCGGCGATAGCGGCCGGGCTCTGGCCGTCGTTGCTCAACACCAGCAAGCGCACACCGCTGGCCAGATGGGCATTGAGCGCGGCCACCGGGCGGGCGACTACCGACAGTGTCACCACATCCTGCAGCGGCCAGCCCAGGCGTGCTGCCGCCAGCGACACGGATGAGGGCGCCGGCAGGATCAGCAGCTCATCCGCCGCCACCTGCCGCGCCAGGCTGGCGCCGACGCCGTAGAACATCGGGTCGCCGCTGGCCAGTACGCATATCGGTTCAAAGCGCCGCGCCAGCAGCGGTTCCAGGGAAAATGGGCTGGGCCACAGCTGGCGTTCGCCGCGGATGCATGCCGGCAGCAAATCCAGTTGGCGCTGGCCGCCAATGATACGAGAGGCGAGCAACAGAGCATGCCGGGCATTTCTGCCCAGGCCCTTGAAGCCGTCTTCACCGATGCCTACTACCGTCAGCCAGGGCGACATATTGATTCCTTGAACGACATCCGACGGGCAGGCTTTTCATGCCGCCGGACAAAGCAGGCATAATACCGCGCCTTTACCCGTGAACCGGTAGCCCCCGTGAAGCCACTTCCTCTGTCCAGCAGCAAACGCCCCTCGGGTTGCCCGGGGTTGTTGCGCATTGTCCAGGCGTTGGACGGTGGGATTTGCCGGATCAAATTGGCCGGTGGGGCCATCACCGCTGCGCAGGCATTGGCCGTGGCGCACGCCGCGCAGACTTACGCGGGTGGGGTGATCGAGGCGACCAATCGCGCCAACCTGCAGATTCGCGGCATCGGCCCGCAGCATGATGGTTTGATCGCGCATCTAATGGCCGCCGGCTTGGGCCCGACCACCGCCGGCGGCGATGACGTACGCAATGTGATGCTCAGCCCCGGCGCTGGCATCGACCGCGCCATGCTGCTGGACACCCGGCCCCTGGCGGACCAGATCCTCGCCACCCTGCAAGCCCATCCACGGTTTCATGAGTTGTCGGCCAAGTTCGCCGTGCAACTGGATGGCGGTGAGGCCCTGGCGATGCTCGACCATCATCACGACCTGTGGTTGTCGGCCTATGCAGCGCAGGGCCAGACACTGTTGGCGTTCGGCCTGGCCGGTTGCCCCGCGCGCGACCTGCCGCTGGCCGCTGTCCCCGTGGACCAAGGGCATGACCTGGTCGTCGCGGTGCTGGAGCTGTTTCTCGACCTGGCCCGGCCCGACCAGAACCGCATGCGTGACCTGCTCACGCAAACGTCTGTGGATAACGTTGTCGGGCGTTTGCACCTGCCGTTGCTCGCCGCCGATGGCTATCGTCGCCGCGCCAGTGCGAGCAGCTTGCGCCTGGGGACTTATCCACAGCGCCAACCCCAGCTGTGCTACGTGGCTGCGGTCACGCCATTGGGGCGGCTGGACTCGGGCATGCTGCGTGGCGCCGCGCAACTGGCCCTCGACCATGGCGACGGGACATTGCGCTTCACCCCGTGGCAGGGCTTGTTGCTGCCCAACCTGGCGCCGGACGCCGCGACCCGCGTGACTGAAGGCCTGGCGCAGTTGGGCTTTCTTTGTTCGGCTGACCAGGCCCTGGCGCGGATGATTGCCTGCACCGGCTCCAGTGGTTGCGCCAAGGCCCAGGCCGACACCAAGGCCGACGCCTTGCACCTGGCCACGCTGCTCCAGGACCACGGCCAGGGCCTTGACGTGCACCTGTCTGGCTGCCCGCGCACCTGTGCTGCGGCGCACATTGCCCCGGTCACTTTGCTGGCGGTGGGCGTTGGGCACTACGACCTCTATTTTCGCGATGCAGGCCAGCCGGGTTTCGGCCGCCTGCACGCGCACAACCTTTCTATTGAAGCGGCGGGCGCCGTGTTGCGTGCCCGTCCACGGAGCAACACCGATGATTGATTACATCCGCGACGGTCAGGAGATCTATCGCAACTCCTTTGCGATCATTCGCGCAGAGGCCAAGCTGGATCGCATCCCGGCTGACCTGGAAAAACTCGCCGTGCGGGTGATTCACGCCTGCGGCATGGTCGAGGCGATCGACGGTCTGCAGTTCTCCGAAGGCGCCGGCAAGGCCGGGCGTGATGCCCTGGCCGCTGGCGCGCCGATCCTGTGTGATGCGCGGATGGTCTGCGAAGGCGTGACCCGGGCACGCCTGCCGGCCAACAACCCAGTGATCTGCACATTGCGCGACGACAGCGTGCCGCAGCTGGCGCTGGAATTGGGCAACACCCGTTCCGCTGCCGCCCTGGAGCTGTGGCGCCCGCACCTTGCCGGCAGTGTGGTGGTGATCGGCAATGCGCCCACCGCCTTGTTCTATCTGCTGGAAATGCTCGATGCCGGCGCACCCAAGCCGGCGCTGATCCTCGGTTTCCCGGTGGGTTTTGTCGGCGCCGCCGAGTCCAAGGCGATGCTCGCCGCAGACAGCCGTGGCGTGCCGTTTGTGATCATGCAAGGCCGCCTGGGCGGCAGTGCGATGGCTGCCGCAGCGGTCAACGCCCTGGCCACGGAGGTCGAATGATGCAGGCGCGTGGACGTTTGATCGGCCTGGGCGTCGGCCCCGGCGACCCGGAGCTGATTACCCTCAAGGCCCTGCGCCTGCTGCGCGAATCGCCGGTGGTGGCGTACTTCGTCGCCAAGGGCAAGAAGGGCAATGCGTTTGGCATTATCGAAGAGCACCTGGTGCCCCAGCAGACGCTGATGCCACTGGTGTACCCGGTGACCACTGAAGCCTTGCCGGCGCCGCTGTCCTATGAACAAGTGATCAGCGATTTCTACGACGCCGCCAGCGTCGACGTGGCCGCGCACCTGGATGCCGGGCGCGATGTGGCGGTGATCTGCGAAGGCGACCCGTTCTTCTACGGCTCCTACATGTACCTGCATGACCGCCTCGCCGAACGCTACGACGCCCAGGTCATCCCCGGTGTGTGCTCGATGCTCGGCGGTGCTTCGGTGTTGGGCGCACCGTTGGTGTATCGCAACCAGAGCCTGTCGGTCTTGTCCGGGGTGCTGCCCCATGACGAACTCAAGCGGCGCCTGGCGGATGCCGATGCGGCGGTGATCATGAAGCTGGGGCGCAACTTCACCAAGGTGCGCCAGGTGCTTGAGGAACTGGGGCTGGCCGGGCGTGCGCTGTATGTCGAGCGCGCCACCATGGCCAATCAGAAAATCGTCGCGCTGGATCAGGTCGAACCGATGTCGTCGCCGTATTTCTCGTTGATCATCGTGCCGGGCGAAAGGTGGCAAGGGTGATGACGCCGGCGATCGTAATCCTCGGCCAGGGCAGCCTGGCCACGGCTCGCAGCATTCAGCAGGTGTATCCCGGCGCGCAGATCCATGGCTTGGCCGGTCGGGTGGAAGGCGCCGACCAGACCTACAGCGAATTTGGCGCGACCCTGCGCCAGTTGTATCAGCAGGGCACGCCCATCATTGCCCTGTGCGCGGCAGGCATTGTGATCCGCACGTTGGCCGCACTGTTGCTGGAAAAAGGCGAGGAGCCGGCGGTACTGGCTGTCGCTGAAGACGGCAGCGCGGTGGTGCCGTTGCTCGGTGGCTTGGGTGGGGTCAATGGCATGGCGCGGGAAATCGCGGCGGCCCTGGGTGTGGCGGCCGCGATTACCACCAGTGGCGAGCTGCGCTTTGGCACCTGCCTGCTCAACCCGCCCCAGGGCTATCAACTGGCCGACCTTGAACTGGGCAAGCGCTTTGTCTCGGACCTGCTGGCCGGTGAGCAGGTGCGTATCGAAGGCGCGGCACCGTGGTTGGACCAGGCCAATCTGCCGCAGGATCAGCAGGCGCGCCTGAGCATCCATGTTGGCAATGCCGAACGTGCGCCAGCGGCCAACGAGTTGCTGATTTATCCGAAGAACACCTGGGTCGCCTGCCGTCCGGGCGCCGAGCTGGCGGCACGGATTCGCCAGGCGTTGCAGCAGGACGGCATCGCTGTGCAGTCGCTGGCATGCCTGTTGACCGATGAGGCCGACATGGCCAGCGGCCAATTGCAGGAAGCTGCGCTGGAACTGGGTGTGCCACTGCGGTTTACGGCGCTGGCTGCCGGGCCGGATATCGTCGTCCATTGCGCTGCTGCGCCGGTAGACCTGGCGCAACTGGGCCGCCCCCGTGGCCGTCTCGCCGTGATCGGCCTGGGCCCCGGCGCTGCCGAACTGATGGTGCCGGCGGTCAAGGCCGAACTGGCTCGTTGCACCGATGTGCTGGGCTACGAAACCTATGTGCGCATGGCCGGGCCGTTTCGTGCCGACCAGGTGCAGCACTGCACCGACAACCGAGAAGAGATGCAGCGGGCGCGGCACGCCTTCGAGCTGGCGGCCCAGGGGCGTTCGGTGGTGGTGGTGTCTTCTGGCGACCCTGGCGTATTCGCCATGGCTGCGGCGGTGCTGGAGGCGCTGCATGAGTCCAGCGACCCGGCCTGGCAGCGGGTCGAGCTGGAAATCCTGCCGGGGGTCTCGGCCTCCCTCGCCACAGCGGCCCAGGCGGGTGCGCCGCTGGGGCATGACTTCTGCGTGATGTCGCTGTCGGACAACCTCAAGCCCTGGTCCATCATCGAAAAACGCCTGGACCTGGCATGCCAGGCCGACCTGGCTCTGGCGTTCTACAACCCCATCTCCCGTTCGCGCCCATGGCAATTGGGACGCGCCCTGGAAATCGTCGCCCAGCACCGTGTCGCCGCAACGCCCGTGGTGTTGGGGCGTGATATTGGTCGCCCCGGGCAGACGCTGCGCACCCTCACCCTGGGCCAACTGACACCGGACCAGGTGGACATGCGCACCATGGTGCTGATCGGTTCATCCACCACCTGCGCGTTCCCGCGGCTGGGCGGTGGTGAGTGGGTGTACACGCCGCGCTGGTACGGTGAGAAGCCAATCTGCTGATGCAACAGCGGCCCCGCAAGGGGGCCGCTGCCGGGTATGAAAAGGCCAGCCCCCCGCGGCGACATTTCCGTATCCAATAGGGCTGTTTCGACACGTCAGTCATGGTTTCTCGCCTTACCGTTACAGAAAGCAAACCTGCGCTTTATCAGGCTTGGCGCCCTGCCCAGTGTTTGCGGGAGCTGGCGCTGACGGGTGTTTTTTGCGCACGGCTTTCTGCCCGGTCCAGGGCCCTGAAAAAAAACGTCTGGGCCGGCTAGTGTTGGCAGTAGACCCGTGTGGGTTTTTGTGGAGATACATTCATGGAGAGAAAACATAAACGAATCAATGTGGCGAAAAAGAGCAAGTTGATTGCCGCCTACCGTTTACCGGTGAGCGCGCAGTCGTCGGGATCGCAATTACCCGCCGAGGCACAGGTTGACCTCAATGGCGCGGTGATTAACAACAGTGTGTTCTCGTTTGTCGCGGGCATGAGCCATCTCAACAAGGAGTACACCCGCAAGAGTTACCTGTTGGCCAGCAGCTATGTGAGTGAAGTGCTGAAAGTAAAGCGCGGCAGCCAGGACTGGTATGACGAGTTCATCAAGGTCATGACCAGCCTGGGGTGGTTGCCGATACGCAGCAGCTTCGAGCGGGTGACAACCTCAAGGAAAGGCCTGACGGTGCAGATGGCGGCGCTCAATATCATCACGTCCACCGTTGCCTCGACTTCCCTTGCTGGCCCGTTGGCTATGGCGCTGCCCAAGTTGGCGGCGGATGCCTTCGACGCGCTGAAGCAGGCGGCGGCGCCGTTTGATCTGTTCAAGCGCAACATTGTCACCCATGAAGGCGGTGACTTTGGCCTGGCGTCCTGCTCTGAAATTGATGGCGAAGTGCTGATGATTTTAGTGACCTACAGCGCCCAGGGTGTGAGCAAGAAACTGGGCATCCCGTTTTTCGAATGGGACAGCTCCACGGTCGAAGCCTTCAGTGGTCAGACCTGCCTGATGCTCAACCCGGCGGTGGTCAATGAGGCAACCCTCAACCAGTTGCGCAGGAGTGCAGGCGACAAGGTCTTGCAGGCCATAGCCCAATACCGGATTTGACCGCTGCCTCAGGGCACCAGATAACCGCGTATCCCGGTAAAGATGATCTGCGCGGCCAGCGCGCACACGAACAGGCCCATCAGGCGGCTGACAATCTGCAGGCCCTGGTCACCAAGGATGCGTTCGATCCGATTGGACAGGTACAGCACCACGCCTACCGTCAGGCTGGCCAGGGCAATGCTGAGAATCGCCATGAACTTGTCGTCCCAATGGGGCTGGCTGACCCCCATCACCAGCAGTGCGCCGATGGTGCCCGGGCCGACGGTCAGGGGAATGGTCAGGGGGACGATGGTTACGTCCTGCTGCACATTGTCGGTCTGCACCGCTGACTTGCCTTGGGCCATGCCCAGGGCCGAAATGAACAACACACTGCCGGCGCCGATGCGAAAGGCGTCCACGGTGATGCCAAACACACTGAAAATCACCCGGCCAAACAGGTAGAGCAACACGCTCGACACCAGCGTCGCCAGGGCGACCTTCCAGGCCAGGCGCCGCCGTTCCTTGCTGGAATAGCCGCGGGTCAGGCTGATAAAGCAGGACAGGACGAAGAAGGGGCTGTACAGCACCAGCATCTTCAAATAAACGCTGAACAACACATGGAGCATGGTGGAAGCTCACAGCGAAGGAAGGGCGAGGGGGAGTCTATCAGGCTTGTGGGCTTTCTGTGGCTAGGGGGCTTTCTCTGAAGAGTAGGCTTTTTGTGGAGAGTGGGCTTTCTGTGAAGAGTAGGCTTTTTGTGGCGAGGGGGCTTGTCCCCCGTTGGGCTGCGAAGCGGCCCTAAAACCTGATATCCGGATTTAACTGAAAGAACTCAATGAAGCGGGTGGGGCCGCTTCGCGGCCCAGCGGGGGACAAGCCCCCTCGCCACAGAAAGCCCACTCTCCACAGGGAGCCTCCTTGCCTCAGGAAGTGTGCGCCTGCTCCGCCGGCTGCTCACGTTGTGTCACCCAGTACTCCACCAGTTCGCGCAGTTGCGACAACTCCACCGGCTTGGCCATATGCCCATCCATCCCGGCCTGGCGTGCGCGTTCCTTGTGTTCCGAGAGAATGTGCGCGGTCAGTGCCACCACTGGCGTGCGGGTGCGCTGGTTGCTGACTTCCCAGACCCGCAGCTGCTGGGTCGCGGAGAAGCCATCAAGGATCGGCATTTCGCAGTCCATCAACACCAGGTCGTAACGCTGGGCCTTCATCGCCTGCAACGCTTCCTCGCCATTGCTGGCGGTGTCCGGTTGCAGGTTGAGCTTGCCGAGCATGCCGCGAATCACTTTGGTGGAGATGCTGTTGTCTTCGGCCACCAGGATGCGGAAATCACTGGGCACGGTGACGGCTACGGGAACGTTCGGCGTGGTGTGGCGGGGTTGGACCACGCCTTTGCTGCGCTGGGTCAGTTCGTCGGCCAGGGTGGTCTTGAGGGTGTAGCCCGCGACCGGCTTGGCCAGGATGCGTTTGATCCCGCAGTTGCGCGCGATGATCTTGCTCGGTGCGTTGCTGATGCCGGTGAGCATGATCAGCAGGATGTCGTGGTTCAGGCTCGGGTCTTCCTTGATCTTCGCCGCCAGTTGCATGCCGGTCATGCCGGGCATGTTCTGGTCCAGCAGCACCACGTCGAAATAGTCGCGCAGGTGCGCCTTGGTGCGCAGCAAGGCCAGGGCTTCCTTGCCCGACGGCACGGAGCTGACATTCAGGCCCCAGGCGGTGCATTGCTGCACCAGCACCTTGCGGCAGGTGTCGTTGTCGTCCACCACCAATACCCGCGCGCCTTGCAACGGGCCGTCGAGATCGGAGGTCGGGTGCTCCAGGCGCTCGGGGTCCAGCGGCAAGGTCAGCCACAGGGTGCTGCCTTGCTGGCTGCCAGCCTTGATGCCGAACTCGCCATTCATCAACAGGATCAGTTGGCGGGCGATCACTAGGCCGAGGTGGCCGCTCAGGCGGGTGGCCGAGAGGAAGTTCTTGCTGTGCAGTTCGCTGTGCAGCAGGGCGTCGCGCTCGGCGGCTTCCATCGGCAGGCCGCTGTCTTGCACGGCGATGCGCAGACGCGGTTTGCTGCTGCGCTCATCCAGGGCGACCACGATCAGCACTTCACCTTCGTCGGTCTTTTGCAGGGCATTTTCCAGCAGGCTCAGCAGGGCCTGGCGCAGGCGCGTGGGATCGCCACTGATGACCCGTGGCACCTGGGGCTGGATAAAGCTGATCAGTTCGACGTTCTGCTGCTCGGCCTTGGCGCGGAAAATACTCAGGCAGTCTTCGATCAGGGCATTGAGGTCGAACTGCACATCGTCCAGTTCAATCTGCCCGGATTCGAGCTTGGAGATGTCGAGAATCTCGTTGATCAGGGTCAGCAATTCATTGCCGGCGCTGTGGATAGTCTGCACGTAGTCGCGCTGCTTGACCGACAAAGGCGTGCCCAGCAGCAATTCGGTCATGCCCAGTACGCCGTTCATGGGCGTGCGGATTTCATGGCTGATTTTGGCCAGGAACTCGGCCTTGGCCGCGATTTCGGCGTTGCTGGCAGCCAGGTCGCGACTGAGGCTGAAGCGATCCTCGACGATGCTGCGCTGACGCTCGCCCAAGGCCTGGCTCATCAACAGGCCGCTGACGCAGATCACCGCCAGCAGGGTGATGATCAGGCCTTGCGGGGCTACCAGAGTCAGGCCTAGCAGGGCCGGAAGGATAATCAGCGTGCCGGTGTTGAACACCACCATGGCGAGCAAGAACAGGCGGGCAGGCCGGTAGCCTTTTTGCCAATGGTAGGCCGAGACAAACAGCATGCTCAGGCCGGCCAGCGCCACCAGGGCATAGGTGATGATGTTCAGCGGCAGGGTGTTGACGAACAGCAGCAACAGGCCGCACAGGACGATCAGCAGGATATCGGCCATCAACAGCTTGTTCAGCGGGTGCGGACCCAGTGGCGCAAAGAAGCGGTAGGCGAACATCAAGCCGCATGGCGCGGTCAGCAGCAAGGCCATATATGCGCCTGGCGTTTGCAGGGCGTGCCAGTTCGGCAGCCAGGGGCCCAGCAGGTTGAGCAGCAGCAACAGGCTAAGCAACAGCAGCACCTCGCAGGCCGCCAGCCACAGGCTGCTGCGCGAGCGATGGTAGGCGTAGCGGGTGAGGTTGTGCAGGATCAGCATCAGCAGGCAGCCGAACAGCAGGCCATAGACCAGGGTCTGGGTCTGGTTGGCGGCGGCCATCACGGCCGGCTCAAGGGTCAGGTACGGCCGCAGTTCGTGCTCCGAGACCAGGCGCACATACACATCCAGGGGTTTCTGGCTCTGGGGCATGGGCAGCATGAAGTCGCTGCTCGGTAGCGGGCGTTCAGCCTGGGGTTGGCGAGTGCCGGTATTCACTTGCTCGATCAGCGTGTCGCCGTCCAGCACGTACAGATTGAGGTGCGCCAGGTCCGGCGCGAACACCCGCAGCACTTGCTCGTGCTTGCCGGGCTGCAGCCTGAAACGTACCCACAGCGCGCCATGGGGCTCGGCGGCGGTGATCCGCTCCAGTTCGATGGGGCTGAATTGGTTGTTGTAGCGCGGGGAGCGAATGTCGCTCAGTTGCAGGTCGGCTTGTTCATCAAGCAATACGGCCCAGCCACTGCCTTGCGCGACGGCCTGGGCCGGCAACAGACAGAGCAAGGTCAGCAGGCTGACAGTAAAAACTATGGCGATCCTGAGCCAGCGCACGGCGAAATCCCTTCGTAGGTTGATGCACGGGGTTAACTATGCGCGGGACCGCAATAGGACGGCAAGAGCCAAAGGCCCTTGCCTAGCCGAACGGATAGCTGGTTACTGATCTTCACCGCGCTCACGGGCAATGGCACGGTAGCCAATGTCCTTGCGGTAGAAGCAGCCCTGCCAGTCGATCTTGGCGGCCAGCTTGTACGCTTGCTGCTGGGCGGCATCGACACTGGCGCCCATGGCCGTGGCGCAGAGTACACGGCCACCGGCGGTGACGACCTGGCCGTCCTTGAGCGCGGTACCGGCGTGGAACACCTTGCCTTCGAGTGTCGCGGCCGCATCCAGGCCCTGGATCACATCACCCTTGGCGTAGTCGGCAGGGTAACCACCGGCCGCCAGCACAATGCCAACGCTCGGACGTGGATCCCACTGTGCTTCAACCTTGTCCAGGGCCTGGGCCAGGGCGGCTTCCACCAGCAGCACCAGGCTCGACTGCAGGCGCAGCATCACCGGTTGGGTTTCCGGGTCGCCGAAGCGGCAGTTGAACTCGATGACTTTCGGGTTGCCGGCCTTGTCGATCATCAGGCCTGCGTACAGGAAGCCAGTGTAGACATTGCCTTCATCGGCCATGCCGCGCACGGTCGGCCAGATCACCAGGTCCATGACGCGCTGGTGCACGTCGGCGGTGACCACCGGGGCAGGGGAGTAGGCACCCATGCCACCGGTGTTCGGGCCGGTGTCGCCGTCGCCGACGCGCTTGTGGTCCTGGCTGGTGGCCATCGGCAAGACGTTCTTGCCGTCGACCATCACGATAAAGCTGGCTTCTTCGCCGTCGAGGAATTCTTCGATCACTACCCGCGAACCGGCATCACCGAAGGCATTGCCGGCGAGCATGTCGCGCACGGCGTCTTCGGCTTCCTGCAGGGTCATCGCCACGATCACGCCTTTACCGGCGGCCAGGCCATCGGCCTTGATCACGATCGGGGCGCCTTTTTCACGCAGGTAAGCCAGGGCCGGCTCGATCTCGGTGAAGTTCTGGTAGTCGGCGGTCGGGATCTTGTGGCGAGCCAGGAAGTCCTTGGTGAAGGCTTTCGAGCCTTCCAGCTGGGCCGCGCCGGCAGTGGGGCCGAAGCAGTCCAGGCCACGGCTGCGGAACAGGTCCACGACGCCGGCCACCAGCGGTACTTCCGGGCCGACGATGGTCAGCGACACGTTCTTTTGTGCAAAGTCGGCCAGTTGCTCAAGGGCCAATACGTCGATGGCGACGTTTTCGCACTTGGCTTCAATGGCGGTACCGGCGTTGCCGGGAGCGACGAAGACTTTCTGCACGCGTGGGTCTTGGGCGACTTTCCAGGCCAGTGCGTGTTCACGGCCACCGCTGCCAATGATCAAAACATTCATTTCAAAAACCTCTGTGAAACGCTGTGCTTTCTGTAGGAGCGAGCTTGCTCGCGAAGATCGTCAACGATAACGGGGGGTATCTGACTCCCCGTGGCGTTCTCGGGCTTTTCGCGAGCAAGCTCGCTCCTACAATAGGAAAGCAGTGGTGTTTAGTGACGGAAGTGGCGCATGCCAGTGAAGACCATCGCGATACCGGCTTCATCAGCCGCGGCGATCACCTCGGCATCACGCATCGAGCCGCCCGGTTGGATCACGGCAGTCACGCCCGCTTTGGCGGCGTTGTCCAGGCCATCACGGAACGGGAAGAACGCGTCGGAAGCCATCACCGAACCCACCACCTGCAAACCGGCGTGTTCGGCCTTGATCGCGGCGATACGCGCCGAGTTCACCCGGCTCATCTGGCCAGCGCCGACACCGATGGTCTGGCGGTTCTTGGCGTAGACGATGGCGTTGGATTTAACGTACTTGGCCACTTTCCAGGCGAAGATCAGGTCGTTGATCTCTTGCTCGGTCGGTGCGCGCTTGGTCACCACTTTAAGGTCTTCGCTGCCGATCATGCCGATGTCGCGGCTCTGTACCAGCAAGCCGCCATTGACGCGCTTGTAGTCCCAGGCGGCAGCGCGGTCAGCCGACCATTCGCCGCAGGCCAGCAGGCGTACATTGGCCTTGGCCGCAACGATGGCACGGGCCTCTTCGCTAACGCTTGGCGCGATGATCACTTCAACGAACTGACGCTCGACGATAGCCTTGGCGGTCTCGGCGTTCAGTTCGCGGTTGAAGGCAATGATGCCGCCGAATGCCGATTCGGTATCGGTGGCGTAGGCCAGTTCGTAGGCCTGGCGGATCCCGCCTTCGGCGTCCGGGCTCACGGCCACGCCGCATGGGTTGGCGTGCTTGACGATCACACAGGCCGGCTTGACGAAGCTCTTCACGCACTCCAGCGCGGCGTCGGTATCGGCCACGTTGTTGTAGGACAGCTCTTTGCCTTGCAGTTGGGTCGCGGTGGCGATTCCCACTTCGGCAGGCTTGGCTTCCACGTAGAACGCCGCGCTCTGGTGCGGGTTCTCGCCGTAGCGCATTTCCTGGGCCTTGATGAACTGGCTGTTGAACGTGCGCGGGAACTGGCTGCGACCTTCTGTGCTGAGGGTCTCGGCGGCCTGGTTCACGGTGCCCATGTAGTTGGCGATCATGCCGTCATAGGCGGCCGTGTGTTCGAAGGCCTTGAGCATCAGGTCGAAACGCTGGGCGTAGGTCAGGCCGCCGGCTTTCAGGCTGTCCAACACTTGGGCGTAGTCGCTGGCGTTGACCACGATGGCCACGTCTTTATGGTTCTTGGCCGCCGAGCGCACCATGGTCGGGCCGCCGATATCGATGTTTTCGATAGCGGTCGGCAGGTCGCAGCCTGGCTTGTTGATGGTGGCTTCGAACGGGTAGAGGTTAACGGCCACCAGGTCGATCGGCTTGATGCCGTGCTCGTTCATGATGGCGTCGTCGATACCGCGACGGCCGAGGATGCCGCCGTGGATTTTCGGGTGCAGGGTCTTGACCCGACCGTCCATCATTTCTGCGAAACCGGTGTAGTCCGCGACTTCTACTGCGGCCACGCCGTTGTCCTGCAGCAGTTTGAAGGTCCCGCCCGTGGAGAGGATTTCCACACCCAGGGCTTCCAGCTCCCGGGCAAATTCGAGGATCCCGGTCTTGTCGGAAACACTGATCAAGGCGCGGCGGATCGGCAGGCGGGTAGTCTGGTCGGTCATCTCAATTTCCATCAAAAGCAAAGGAGTCAGCAAAAAAGGCGACCGGTTTTACGCGGGCGCCTTTCTGGTTTGATTGAATGCTTACAGCAAATCGTATTGTTTGAGCTTCTTGCGCAGGGTCCCACGGTTCAGGCCCAGCAGCTCACTGGCTTTGGTCTGGTTGCCCTTGACGTAGTTCATCACGCTTTCGAGCAAGGGTGCCTCGACTTCGGAGAGCACCAGGTTGTACACATCCGTGACGGCCGCGCCCTCAAGGTGGGCGAAATAATTGTGCAGCGCTTTCTCGACGCTCCCGCGAAGGGTCTGGCCTTCTTCGCTCGGCGTGTTGAGGTGCTGTTTCAAATTGACGTTGTCGCTCACGGGTGTTGTTCCACTCACTAAAGTCTCGGTCATCATCGTCATGCGGCCACCCCTTCTCCGTCCCCTGCTCTCAGGCTCTTGTCTCGTTCGGCAAAGAACTCACGAACGGCGGTGACCTGTGCTTGCGTTTCATCCAAACGATTGAACCCGGCGCGAAACTCCTTGGCGCCGGGCAGGGTTGCGAGATACCAACCCACATGCTTGCGAGCAATGCGCGCACCCATCACATCCCCATAGAAGGTGTGCAGGGCGGCCAGATGCTCTAGCAGAATACGTTCCACCTCGATCAGCCCCGGTGCCGGCATGATTTCGCCAGTACGCAGGAAATGCTCGATCTCACGAAAAATCCATGGCCGCCCTTGGGCGGCCCGGCCGATCAACAGGCCATCGGCACCGGTTGCGTGCAGCACGCGCCGGGCTTTCTCGGCCGAGTCGATGTCGCCGTTGGCAAAGACCGGAATCGACACGGCCTGCTTGATCGCAGCAATGGTGTCGTATTCGGCTTCACCGGTATAAAGATCAGCGCGGGTGCGGCCATGCACCGCCAATGCTGTAATGCCTGCCTGTTCGGCGATCTTCGCCACCGTCAGGCCGTTCTTGTTGTCCCGGTCCCAGCCGGTACGGATCTTCAGGGTAACCGGTACATCCACTGCGCCGACAACGGCCTGCAGGATCTCGGCCACCAGTTGCTCATCCTTCAACAGGGCGGAACCGGCGGCCTTGTTGCAGACCTTCTTGGCCGGACAGCCCATGTTGATATCAATAATCTGTGCACCCAGCTCTACGTTGGCCCGGGCCGCATCCGCCAGCATCTGTGCATCACCACCGGCGATCTGTACCGAGCGTGGCTCGGGATCACCTTCGTGGATCATGCGCATCCGCGATTTGCGGGTGTTCCACAAGCTCATGTCGCTGGTGACCATTTCCGAAACTACGAGGCCTGCGCCCAAACGTTTGCACAGCTGACGAAAGGGCTGGTCGGTGACACCCGCCATTGGGGCGAGAATCAAAGCGTTTGGCAATGTATATGGGCCGATGCGTACCGCCGACATAGGACTTCCCTGTTGTGGGGCCGGATCATTAGAGTTCGAAAAAGGGTTGGCATGATACCCGCTCTCGATGACTGGTTAAAGGCTGAATTGGATAAAATCTGAGCAGTTATTTTCTTATCGCCAGCGGTTTGGTCGCGGACGGACAAGTCAATAACCTGCCGTCCGAACCTTGACGCGCGCTGCCAATCACTCGGGGGAGTGGAAACTGAGACTGTAGTTCACGGCTTTGTTGCCCGGGTCGAGAATGTCCAGGGCGATATGGATCGGAGTTTGGGACGGCATCTCGGTCTGGCCGGCCAGTTCACCGCTGAGGTACTCGGCAGGCTTGAAGCGCCGGCTGGCGATCATCCGGCCATTGAGGTCGGCAAAGCGCAGCTCCAGCAGCGGGAACGGCTGGGAGAATGTGGCACGGTTGTAGATGATCGCATCCACCACCAGGGCGCCGGCGAACTCGGGATGGCTGCGCACCACCAGGTTGCTGCTCTTTATATGGGCGATATCAACCCGTGATGGCACGATGCAGCCCAGTTTCGGGCACAGTTCCTGGAACCATGGCCGGTACTTGTCCTGGCGGGCCAGGTCGTCGAACTGGTAGGCGATGTACTGGCCGGCGAGGGCGGCGGCGGCCAGCAGCACCAGGGTCAGCCAGAACAGGCGGTGGCCCCAGCCGGCGGGACGTTTGCCGGTATAGAGATGCAGCGGGTCGTCTTCCAGGTCCTGCAGCATCTCGTCATGGGCGTTGGACGTGGTGCGAGGGCGCTTGCGGCGCGGTTCCGGCTCAGGCTCGTCCGGTTCGCTGCCGAGCGTCGGCTCGGGCGGGTCGAGGGCGTCGGCGGTATGCAGCACCGTCGGCTCGTCGTCCACCTCGTGAAGGTCGAAGGACATCGAAGGTTCGGTGCGCAGGGATTTGCCTGTGGCTACTGGCGCCGGCTCGGCTTCCTCCTCGGTGTGGGCGATTGTCGCAGCCCGTTCGTCCGGAGGATCGCTGAACAGGCTGGCGGCCCACTGTTCCTCTTCGGCCTTGGCGGTGTCGCGGCTGGCGCTCATCGACTCGTCTTTTTGCCGGCGGTCAGCGCTGGCCTGGCGCCGGTCGCTGCCCAGGGGCTGGGTGTGCTGGATCTCCCGACGCTCCAGCTTGGCCAGTTCTTCGTCGAGGTCCAGGTTGTCCAGGTCCAGTTCTTCGGCGCTCCATTGCTTCTGGCTGATGGCGCGCGGCGCAGCTTCGGCGCTCGGCGCTTCAGGTGCGTGGGCGCGCTGCTCCAGCAACTGGCGGGCAGCGTTGAACACTTGCAGGCAAGAGCCACAGCGAACCACGCCACGGGCCACGCTCAGTTGAGCATGGCTGACGCGGAAACGGGTTTGGCAATGCGGGCACTGGGTGACGAAACTGTCGGTCATGCGGCCATCCGATTCATGCAGGCGCTCATTCTAGCGCCGACGACCGCTGATGCGTACCCAGCCATCGCGGTTGGCGATGGGGTCCAGGTCGAAGTCCTGGGCATAGGCGGCGGCGACTTCTTCACCCTGCTCGGCGAGGATCCCCGACAACGCCAGGCGCCCGCCTGGCTTGACCAGGCTCGACAGTTGCGGGGCCAGTGAGACCAGCGGCCCGGCAAGGATATTGGCGACCAATACGTCGGCCTGGACCTGGGGTAACTGCTCCGGTAGGTACAGTGGGAATTTGTCTTCAGGGATGTTGTTGCGCCCGGCGTTATCGCGGGAGGCTTCCAGGGCCTGCACGTCGATATCGGTGCCGACCGCTTCCTTGGCGCCCAGCAGCAGCGCGGCGATGGCCAGGATCCCCGAGCCGCAGCCGAAGTCCAGCACGTTGCAGTCTTCCAAGTCCTGGCTGTCGAGCCATTCCAGGCACAGGGCGGTGGTCGGGTGGGTGCCGGTGCCGAACGCCAGGCCCGGGTCCAGCAGCAGGTTGACGGCCTCTGGCTCCGGGGCGGCATGCCAGCTTGGCACGATCCACAGGCGCTGGCCGAAGCGCATGGGCTGGAAGTTGTCCATCCAGCTGCGTTCCCAGTCCTGGTCTTCGATCACTTCACTGTGGTGCTCGGGCAATGGGCCGCCGGTCAGCAGTTCCATGTGGGCAAACACGCTGGCGGCGTCGGTGCCGTCTTCGAACAGGGCCAGCAAATGGGTGTGGGACCACAGGGGGGTGGTGTTCAGCTCTGGCTCGAAAATC
This sequence comes from Pseudomonas sp. WS 5027, assembly GCF_012985695.1. NCBI lineage: Bacteria > Pseudomonadati > Pseudomonadota > Gammaproteobacteria > Pseudomonadales > Pseudomonadaceae > Pseudomonas > Pseudomonas sp. WS 5027. The sequence continues at coordinate 64,544 of NZ_JAAQWU010000030.1, forward strand.
GGTTGGTCTTCGGCATCCATGAAGGTCACCGATACGGCGCCCACTTCGAGGAACGCGTCTTCATAGGTTTCGGCTTGTTCTGGGCTGATGGCGAGACGGACTTGCAGCCAAGGCATGGCGGGCACCTTTGAAAAAAATGAGTGTGCAGCGGGGTGGGCTGCGAAAGGGCGCAAGTTTACGCGAGCGGCGGGCAGATGACGACTGTCCAAGGGGGTACGCTGATCAAATGTGGGAGATTCTATGTTGCAGGTAAACCCTGCAACCTTAAGTTCGGTTGGTATTCGCTCTGGTTTTTCATCAGCGCGAATGCCACCCGGCAGAGCTTGCGGGCGAGGATTACCAGGGCTTGGGT
>NZ_JAAQWU010000031.1:0-63924 GCF_012985695.1 Pseudomonas sp. WS 5027
CGAAGCAGCCCCAGTAAGCCGTATGCGGTGTATCAGATACTCCGTAGCGGCTGGTTTTAGGGCTGCTTCGCAGCCCAGCGCGGGGCAAGCCCGCTCGCCACAACTGCGCTATCTGCCTGGATTTAGGCGTTGCGGCAAAGTTGTGTAGATACCTATGCCTATCGCCGGCAAGCCGGCTCCTATAGTGGGGTGCCGTTTGTAGAATCGTCGAAACTTTCGCGCGAGCATCACAGTCAGCCATTAACGAACGGAGGCCACTGCCCCGCCAACCCACGGGAGCCACCATGGCTGTGATTCCAGAATGGGTGCCTGTCACGCCCACTGCTGCCATCACCCGCTTCAAGGTGCTGACGGTCAATACCCACAAGGGCTTCACTGCCCTCAATCGACGCTTCATCCTGCCGGAATTGCGCGAAGCGGTGCGGGGTGTCGCTGCCGATGTGGTGTTCCTGCAGGAGGTGCATGGCACCCATGAGCAGCATCCCCGGCGCTACAGCAACTGGCCGATCATGCCGCAGTATGAGTTTCTCGCCGACAGTATCTGGCCGCAGTTCGCCTACGGGCGCAACGCGGTGTATCCCCATGGCGACCACGGCAATGCACTGCTGTCGAAATTCCAGATCATTCGCTATGACAACCTCGACATCTCCCAGAGCGGCCACGAAAGCCGCGGGCTGCTGCATTGCGTGCTGCGCCTGCCGGGCACCGGCCAGGAGGTGCATGCCATTTGCGTGCACCTGGGGCTGCGCGAAGTGCACCGCCAACAACAGCTGAAATTGCTGGCGCAGCGAGTTGCCGAAATTCCCGACGCAGCGCCGCTGATCGTCGCCGGCGACTTCAATGACTGGCGCCAGCAGGCCGACCTGAGCGGCAGCGGCCTGCAGGAAGTGTTCGTGCAGGCCCATGGCAAGCCGGCGCGTACGTTTCCGGCGCGCCTGCCCCTGTTGCCGTTGGACCGCATTTATGTGCGTAACCTCAAGGTCCATCAGGCGCAAGTGCTGACGGCTCGGCCTTGGTCGCACTTGTCGGATCATGCGCCACTGTCAGTGGAGATAGAGTTATGAACGGCGCCGTGGAACACATCGCCACCGACCTGCCGCCGGATGACGCCAGGGCCAGGGATCTGGACTACGGCTGGCAGCCCGGCAACCAGCTGCAACTGCTGGAAAACGGCGAAGCGTACTTCCCCAAGGTATTCGAGGCCCTGCGCCAGGCTCGCCAGGAAATCCTTCTGGAGACATTTATTCTGTTCGAAGACAAAGTCGGCCACGAGCTGCACGGAATTCTGATCGAGGCAGCCCAGCGCGGAGTAAAGGTGGTGGTCAGTCTTGATGGCTTTGGCTGCGGCGAACTGAGCCCGGGGTTTCTCGGCGAGTTGGCCCAGGCCGGGGTCACGGTCCAGATGTTCGACCCGGCGCCCAAGACCCTGGGATTTCGCACCAACTGGTTTCGCCGCCTGCATCGCAAGATCGTGGTCGTGGACGCTGCGGTGGGGTTTATCGGCGGGATCAATTTTTCTGCAGACCATCTGGCGGACTTCGGTCCCGAGGCCAAGCAGGATTATACGGTGCAGGTGATCGGGCCAGCCGTGGCGGACCTGCATCACTTTGCCCTGGCGCAAAGTGGCCGTCCGGTGCATGCGCGGCGCGGTTGGCGGCGACGGCAACAACCTTCCTGGGCGGCGGCGGAAGGTGACGGCCTGGTACGCCTGATCTACCGCGACAATCTGCAACACCGCAGCGATATCGAGGAAGCCTACCTGCACGCCCTGCGCCACGCCCGCCAGCGCGTGGTGATCGCCAACGCCTACTTCTTTCCCGGTTACCGCCTGCTGCGGGAATTGCGCAATGCCGCCCGGCGCGGCGTGCAGGTGCAGTTGATCATGCAAGGCCAGCCCGATGTGCTGATGGCCAAGCTGGCGGCGCGCATGCTCTACGACTATCTGCTCAAGGAAGGCGTGGTGATCCACGAGTATTGCCAGCGCCCACTGCACGGCAAGGTGGCCCTGGTGGATGAAGAGTGGAGCACCGTGGGCTCGAGCAACCTCGACCCGCTGAGCCTGGCGCTGAACCTGGAGGCCAATGTGCTGATTCGTGACCGAGGCTTCAATCAGCACTTGTTCGAGCGCCTGGAGGACCTGAGCCGCAACCACTGCAAGACCATGCCGGAAAACCGCACCCCGCGCGGCTGGTTGTGGCGGGTGACCGTGGGGTTTGTGGTGTTCCATGTACTGCGGCATTTTCCGGCCTGGACTGGCTGGCTGCCCGCGCATAAACCGCGCTTGAAACCCTTTGTGCATAACGGGAGCCAGGACCATGAGCCAAGCCCACGCGGCTGATGCGCGCGCCCACGCGTTCAAACGCTGGAAGAAGCCGCTGACCATCGTGTTCTTCCTGTTGCTGATCGTGCTGTTTACCCTGCTCGCGCGGCGTATCGACTGGAGCGAAGTATTCGCCACCCTCGGCGACTTCAAGCTACGCACCTTGTGGATCGCAGCCGGGCTGACCCTGTGCAGTTTTCTGGTGTACGCGTGCTTTGATCTGATCGGGCGGACCTACGTGCGCCAGCCCTTGCGCTGGAAGCAGATCCTGCCGGTGGGCATCATCAGTTACGCGTTCAACCTCAACCTCAGCGCCTGGGTCGGCGGGATTGCCATGCGCTATCGGCTGTATTCGCGGCTGGGGGTGAGCAACGGCAATATTGCGAAAATCCTTGGCTTGAGCCTGGCCACCAATTGGTTTGGCTATATGGCCTTGGCCGGCGTGGTGTTCAGCAGCGGCCTGGTGACGATGCCGCCGGGCTGGAAACTCAGTAGCGGCGCCCTGCAAGGTGTCGGCGTGTTGCTGGTAGTGGCGAGCCTCGGCTATCTGGCGGCCTGTCAGTTCTCGAAAAAGCGCGCCTGGTCGATTCGCGGGATCGAGATCAACCTGCCGTCGCTGCGCATGGCGTGTCTGCAACTGGCGCTCGGTGCGTTGAACTGGTCGCTGATGGCGGCGGTAATTTTTACCTTGCTGCCGGCCAAGCTCGACTATCCGCTGGTGTTGGGGGTGTTGCTGATCAGCGCGATTGCCGGCGTGGTGACACATATTCCGGCCGGCCTTGGCGTACTGGAGGCGGTGTTTATCGCCTTGCTACAACATGAAGCCTCACGGGGTAGCCTGCTCGCCGGGTTGATTGCCTATCGGGCGATCTATTTTATCTTGCCGTTGCTGGTCGCCCTGGTGATGTACCTCGCAGTGGAGGCGAAGGCCAAGGCCCTGCGGGTGAAGAAAACACCCGCATGAAACCCATCATTGGGATTGGATGATGCTCAACCGCTCACCCACCACCATCTCGGTGATCCAGTCCACCAGGATCGAGGTGTAGGCCTGCTGAGACACCGGGTCGCTCAATGAATGGTCGCCACCGTCGATGATCCGATGCGTCAGCGAATGGGTCTGCTGGCACGCAGCGCGGTAGCTCATGATGGTGGCGTGGGGTACGTGGTCATCGGTTTCTGATTCGACGATCAACACATCCCCGGTAAAGGCGGCGCAGGCGTGCAGTGCGCGATTGTCTTGGGCGTGCACCAGGGTGCTGCGGTAATCCATCAGGTCGGCTTTATCCAAATCGCGCTTGGGGGTATGCCATTGCTGGTCGCGATACAGCGCCGGCACACGCAGCGCCAGCCAGCGCACCGGGCGCAAGGAGGTAAGGATCGCTGCCAGGTAGCCCCCGTAACTGGTGCCCACCACCGCCACCGCTGAGGTGTCGATGGCCGGGTGGGCCAGCAGGCGATCATAGGCCGCGAGCAAGTCCCGCAGGTTGTCCTCCCGAGTGACCCGTGACAAGGGAATGCCATTGCCAGCATGCCCGCGCAAATCAAAGGTGAGGCACACGCAGCCCAGGCCGGCGATACCCTTGGCCCGTTCCAGGTCGCGCTCCTGGCTACCGCCCCAGCCATGCACGAACAACACCCCTGGCACTTTTGACTTGGGACTGAGAAAGGTCCCGCTCATCTGTTCGTCATCGATATCAATGGTGATGGTTTCGCTTCTAGCCGTCATAGGATTTGACCGTTACATATTTGAGAAGAAAGTCGCTGTTTTCAGCCGGGCCGCGATAGATCTCGACGGCATCGGCGGGCAATGGCTGGTCGATATAGGTCTCCACGGACGACACGCGAATCGCCCGCAGGGTGGGATCGTCGACAAAGCTCTGCAACGCCGCGACCTCCGCGCTGCTGGCGCCGCCCATGCGCCACGATTGCTCCAGCACACCGCTGCGCTGCGTGCCTTGGCTGTCCAGGCCCTGGGCGATGTCGTAGTTGCGCCGCGAGGCATAAAAACCAGGATAGGCCTCATCGGCGGCGTTATCGAAGACCTGTGCCTGTTCAATGGCCAGGCGCACGTCCTCGTCCAGCGACAGGGTAAGCAACTCTTCGTAGTACCCCGGCACCACCAGCAGGTTGGAGCCACCGTAGACCGCTTCGCCCTGCCCGTCCTGGGTCAGGTATTGCTCGCCGCAGTAACTGAACACCCGCCCGCCGATAAAGCTTTGGCCGACGCTGTGAGTCACCACATCTTGCAGGTCTTGTTCCAGCACCACACCTTGGGCGAACAGGTCTGCCACATCGGCGCGGGCCAGGATTGCGTCGAATTGCTTGAGGCTGTCGACCACCTCTTGGCCCCGACCAGCGCAGGCATGCACCGGCTTCAGGCGAATCGGCCCGAGCTCCAGCAACTGCATGGCGGCCGCGCGAGCATCTTGCACGGCAAACACGCTCAGGCCGTCGAGCACCACGGCGCGTACGCGCTCGGCAAACAACGGCGACCAGCCCTCGGGCGCCACCGCTTCAGGGCCGTGCAGGCCGTGGGTAATGGCTTTGGTACAGATGAAATCGTGGTCCACGTAACCGCCCCACAAATCCTCCGGGCCCTTCACTCCCAGACTGAGTGCCTGGGCAGGCCCCACAAGGGTCTGGGTGGGCAGCAGGTACAGATCCGCTTCGACGTGCAGGTCGACGCTGTAGCTACCGCCGTAGTCGAGCCCGAGGATCTGCGCCAGCCAGCGAGCGAGGGCACGGTTGGTTTCCACTTCGTGGAGAGGAGCATCGGGCCGGATCGAGTGGGCCACCACGATTTTTTTACGGTTGGTCGGGGTCATGCGTCCCCCTTGGGCAAGGCTTGCGAGTGTGTAGCACAAAGGTTGCAGGGTTCAGGCCAAGCTGCACTCGGAGCAAAGAGTTGGTAGATCAAGCGGTTAGCGGGAAAGAGATGGCATTTGGCCTGCCTCATTCTGCACGAAGCGTGATCAAGGGTCCGGCGTTCTGCACGATGCCGGGCCGGTCAGCGGGCAAAATGTGGGAGCGAGCTTGCTCGCGATAGCGGTGGGTCAGGCAAAGATGCACTTACTGATAGACCGCTATCGCGAGCAAGCTCGCTCCTACATGGGTTGGGGGTGTATCTGGTGATCAAGCGGGGGCTTTGACCCCGAATCGGTTGCGGTAATCGCTGGGCGCAAGGCCGGTGATTTTTTTGAAGGTTGCGCGAAAGGCACTGGGGTCTTGATAACCCACAGTCCAGGCAATCTGGTCGATGGTGGTATTGGTAAATTCAAGCATCTGCCGCGCCTTGCCAACTCGCAGGTGCTGGCAATATTCGGTGGGTTTCAGGCCGGTGGCATTGCGAAAACGGCGCAGGAAGGTGCGCTCTTCCAGGCCGGCTGCCTGTGCCATCGTCGCGAGCGATACGTCCACCGCACCGCTGGCCTGCAAAGCGTGCTGGACCTTGAGGATCGCCCCGTCACCATGGCTCAGGATCGGCGCAAAATTGCTGCCGCACTGGCTGGCGCTGTCGCTGTGCTCAATCACCAGAAAACGCGCAGTGCCAGCGGCGATGCTCGGGCCCATGAGGCGGTCGACCAGGCGCAGGCCCAGTTCGGACCAGGCCATCAGCCCGGCAGTGGTAATCAGGTCGCCATCATCGACGATAGGTTTGTCGGCCTCCAAGCGCACCGCGGGAAAACGACTGGCGAAGGTGCTGGCCGAAGACCAGTGAGTGGTGGCGCTGCGCCCATCGAGCAAACCGCTGCGCGCCAGCATGATCGAGCCGATGCACACGCCTCCCAGCACTGTGCCCGCCGCATGTTGCTCGCGCAGCCACTGCAACAGCCGGGGCGGCGCCTGTTCTTCACAGAATTCACCAATCGAGGGCGGTACCAGCACCGCCATCAAGGGTTGTTCAGGCCCAGGCAGGCTGTCGAAAGCCCGAACAGGAGTACCATCGCCACCCACCTGCCAATGGCTGATACGCAACACTGGCAACTGCTCGGCCTGATGCTCGGCGGCGATGCGATTGGCGACCCCAAACAGGTCGGTCAAGCCGTGTACCGCGGCCATCTGCGCACCGCTGTAAATCAGCACGCCAAGCTCGACGATCGAGCGTTCCAGAGCCATTGTCAGTTTTCCCCCTGTTATTGTCGGTGCAGCCAATCCCTGAGCCTCGCGCCAGCCACGATACTGGACGCATCAACCCATCACGAGAAAATACTCATGGCCAAGCAAGCACTTATCCTAATTGATATCCAGAACGACTACTTCCCCCAGGGCAAATGGCCACTGGCTGGTGTCGAGGCTGCCGCAGACAAGGCACAACAACTGCTCCAGGCGTTTCGCCAGGCCGGTGATGCGGTGATCCACGTGCGCCATGAGTTCACTTCCGACGACGCCCCCTTCTTCACGCCAGGCTCCGAAGGCGCGCACTTGCATCCCAAGGTGCTGAACGAAAACGACGAACCGGTGGTACTCAAGCATTTTGTAAATGCCTTTCGCCAAACCAACCTGCGCGAGCTGCTGGAACAGCGCAGCATCACCGACCTGGTGGTGGTGGGCAGCATGAGCCATATGTGTATCGACGCAGTGGTTCGGGCAGCGGCGGATTATGGCTACACCGTTACGGTGATCCACGATGCCTGTGCCACCCGTGACCTGGAGTTCAATGGCAAGACCGTGGCGGCGGCCCAAGTGCATGAGGCCTACATGGCGTCGCTGGCATTTGCCTATGCCAGCGTGGTTTCGGCGGACGAGTTCCTCAAGGCCTGAAGGCTGACTGTCAGCGCGTGGCGATAATGAACAGGCGTGGAAACGGCAGCAACACTGTGCCATCGGCCAGGGCCGGGTAAGCCTCGCGGATGCGGGCCAGATAGGCGTCAAGGAAGGCGCCTTGCTCGGCCTCATCCAGCAACGCCAGGAATGGCCGCAGGCCCGTGCCCTTGAACCACTCCACCACCGCCTCATGGCCGGTGAGCGGGTGGTAATAAGTGGTGTGCCACACATCCACGGCACTGCAATGCTTGCTCAACAGTTCGAAGTAATAACTTGCCGGGTGACGAGCCTCATGTTTGACCGCGCCGATCTTGCTCGCCCACGGCCCTTGCGCTGCCACTTCACGGGCCAGGCGGTGAGCGGGTTCGTTGAGATTGTCCGGGGTTTGCACCGCCAGCGTCCCGCCCGGTGCCAGTTGCGCCACCAGGTGCGGGTAGAGGCTGGCGTGGTCGGGCACCCATTGCAGCGAGGCGTTGGCGAGGATCACATCGAACTGTTGCGCAGGCTTCCAGGCGCCGATATCGGCCAATTCAAAGCGCAGTGCCGGTAGCCGCCCGCGGGCGCTGACCAGCATGTCCTGTGAACTGTCCAAGCCAGTAATCGTTGCGTGGGGGAAACGTTCGGCCAACACCTCGGTGGAATTGCCGGGGCCACAACCCAGGTCGACCGCAGTGCGCACATTACCCGCAGGAATGGCGGCGACCAGGTCCCGGACGGGACGGGTGCGCTGTTGTTCAAACATCGAATATTGCTGGGCAGACCAGGTCATCGGGGCTTCCTTCTTGGGTAAGGGAATGCGCTACAGCTTAAGTCTCGTGGCGCACGGGGACAAATGCCAGGCCTCCGGAATTTTCCTACTCAAAAACAAGAAACCCCCGAGGCAAATGCCACCGGGGGTTCCTGGTGTTACGGGATAGTCCGGGCCAAGGTGGCCTTAGAGCTTTCCATTTCACCTAAGACTCTCATGGCGTTACTAGGCGGTCTATAAGCGATTGTTTCTAATGGCTTTTTAATTTCGCTTCGCCGAAAAATAGTCATTTAGGCTATTTTCTGTAATGAAATAATGCGACTTAGAGGAATATTTTTACAAAATCGCCGGTTCCGCGTGAGAGGCGCCTGGGCAAAGTGATCTATGACTGGCTGCTCTGGAATGGCCATAGGTCGACTAGCTTAAGAACAAGCCATGTCCTGGTATTGCGGGGCGGGGTAAGAACTTGAGGCGAGTCACCCCATCTTTATGTAAATCCCTAATTCTGGATAAGCTTCGCATAAAGAGCGATCAAAGCCGCTATAACCGTAGGAAACGTCTACAAATCTTGAGGAAGCATCCTATTTAAAGCTGCACGTTAAATAAGAGACACTACCAGCCTTAGCGCAAATTAAATTGCGGGGAGAGACAGATGCGCTGGTTAGTTGTCAATTACAAAAACTTCAATACTTTACCGCAATGGAAGAGAACAGTAGGCATATCGGCAGATGGAAGCGTTTTTGTTCCAGCAGCCATTGGCGGTGTAGAAAAAACGGTCTCTATCTCTACGCTAAGAGATCAAGTACCTGTGCGAATCCGAGCCGATCATGTCTATGTGCCTATGGTGTGGCTGGCTGAAAACTATCCGACTTCTCTAGATGAGTGCTGGATTATGGGGGATGCCGCTTTAAAATGGTGCAGCCGCCGGGAAAAGCACGCCACTGACAATAAAAAACGTCATAAAGCTGCTTTAGTAAAACAATCACCCCCCTCTGAGACTTTACGGGCTTAACTTCTCAATCGATTTACTCGTACGCCCTCAACACGTCACGATTGACCGTACTCAATGCATTCTATTTTCCCAGCCATTCGTTTTGATCAGGGAAACGTCATCACCAGCCTCGCACTGCCGCTGAAAGCACCGGAGGTCACTGTACCTTGCGATTTTAGCGTGGAGTTCAAGCGTATCGGTGTATAGCCGGCACCCACGGTCAGCGTATAGGGTTTGCCCGGGGCCGCATAGCCGACGTGCAGCTGCGAATAAAGCCCTTCTACCCCGTTTAGCTTTATGCTTTTATCAAGGGTAATCGTTACTTTAGCGCTGCGATTACAGTTCACGAAAACGGTGCCGTAGGCGAGGTCAGTGTTAGCTCTTTCAGGTGTAAGTTCATAATGCCGAAGCTGAAGGTCACCGTTAAGACTGCAAGTGACTTGCTTCTGCGCTGCCCCCCCCACAACAACCCCTCCGCTTTGAGTGCCGGTTTTCATACACCAACCGTCCCAGGTACTCCCCGCCAAGGGAAAAGAACAAAAATAAACAACCACGGGACCAATAGCGCCAATATCGGTCGTGCTGAATACCGGCAACCCTTGAGAGCCTAATTGTTGTTTCGCATAATGCGTAAGCGGACTGTGCGTGCTCGGTGTCCAGCCAGAAATCTGCCCGGGAGGACCCACGATATGACTTTCGCCGTTTCCAAAAAAAATAAAATAACGCATCCCTAGCAACTCGTGTGCGGGAAAGGCATTAAGCGGCGAACTGGAATAGCTCTTTTTAAACATATCCGACTCTGACGCGGGCATCTCTCCCTTCAACGTCATATAGCCCATCGCGTCTTGAGTTAAATACAACGTCGCAAACGCTGGCGTCGCGAAAAGCAAAATTAAAACACCAACATAAAGCTTCATCAACAACCTCCCATAATATAGATAATCATTTGCCGACCAGGATATTCGGGAGGCGATCTCTGAACACAAGTGGCTAACGCAGTCATATTGCTTAAAAAACGCCACCTCTAAGCTTTACTTTTTTGGGTGGCAATCAAAACCAAATAGCATTTATCAAGGAAACGTCATCACCAGTCGGGTACTGCCGCTGAAAGCACCGGAAGTCACTGTACCTTGAGTTTTTAGCGTGGAGTTCACCCGTATTGCTGTGTCGCTGGCATTAATGGTAACCGTATAAGGTTCGCCAGCGGACGCATAGCCGATGTGCAGCTGCGAATAAAGTCCTTCCACCCCATTTAGCTTTATGCTTTTATCAATGGCAAGCGTCACTTTAGCGCTGCGATTACAGTTGACGAATGCGGTGGCGAAGGCGCGGTCATTGTTAACTCTTTCGGGAGTGATTTCATAATGGCGAATCTGAAGGTTACAGCTCAGAGGTTTCTGCCGGGGCCGTTCAATAACAATCTCTCCGATTCGACTGCCCGTTTTTAGACACAAAATTGTTTCACCGGGAGCATCTTTAAGGGGGCGATAACAAAAAAAAGGACTATGTTACCAATTGAGCTAATACTGGTCTTACTATGTACTACGAAGCCGTAGCCTCCTAGAACCTGCTCCGCGAACAGGCGAAACTGGGTCCGGAAATTTTCAAGATCTATCCCCTGCTCCCATCCGGGAATCCATCCGCCGCCACCGATCCTATGATATTCTCCACTCTGGAAAAACAAAATCCCCCTAACTCCATATAGCTCTATTTGAGGAAGAGTACCAAGTAACGGGATCCGCCGAAATTTAGTTCAAGAAGATCTGTCTTTGGCATGCCCCCATATAATCTATAGTCGCCATTTTGAGCCTGGTTTTCCGTCATTTCAGTGAAATATAAAACCCCAAAGGCGGGACTCGTAAAAAGTAAAATCAAAAACCCAAAATATATCTTCATAAAATACCCGCCCGAATATAAACCGCTATTTTTTAGTAAAGGTTACATGGAGATACCCGCTAAAATAAGTCGCCGAAAGAGTAATACTTCTTGCCCCCTTAAGCTTCAACTTTGGGCCTACCACCAAAATCGCTTCAAGGCCATTGTCATAGCGAGTTTTCGTTTATGTTACTTACCACCTGCATGCGCCTGCTCTCAGTACATGTCGTCAAAAACGGAAAAAGACAAAATTCGTAAAAGCCATGAAAAAATCTCATAAAATACATCCAGCCTAAAAAGTTGCTCGAACCGTTATTAAACCCGACTTACTTACACCTAAAAATATTTAACCGAGATAGTTATACTGCTTGTGAATTCGCCCCCCTTTAGCTTTGCCCCCGGCCGCGCAACCAAGGTGGCAACAATACTATTATCATCCTGAGTCCTTGAAATATGTGAGGTGCCTGGCGTCCAGGGACTATTCACTCGTGGTACGAAAATTTCGATACCCAAACCTTCAACACTCGTATTAATTAAGTTTCCAGCCCAACCTAATGGAGCTGCCATACTCAAATGAATATAGGCATCTTTCCCGCCACAAGACACTTTAAGGCCAATAGGTATCCGATATTGCCTCGTGGAAATCTTCGTGACATCAACCTCATTAAATTTTACATCCAGAGATTTGCCCTGGTTAAACTTGCAGGTTGGCTGAGTTACACTTCCGGAGACGGTCACAGTGACTGCATCCGTTCCCGCCAGGCAGCCATTTGATATCACACCTATTAACAAAGCCCCAAAAGCGACTAGCCTGTTAGTATGGTTTTTTTTGATCATGGGTATGCTGCCGTCACGTTGACCAGTGCAGTAAAGTTGCCACTGACAATCCCCTTGCCGTTGAGTCTTAGCAGGTAGGCATTGAAAGACAAGCGCTCCTGCGTTGTACCGCTCAGGGGATACGTCAGTGTGTCGGTGTTTATGGCGATAGGCGTGCTGTCTGCCTGTTCAAGGACGATTGCCACGCCAGAAGCCGCGCCATTGATTGCCAACGCACCGGCCAGCAGCGGCTCTGGCTGGCCGCTGAAACTGATGCTGAGTGCGGAGGCCGTCTCGCAGGTGTTAACGGTAATATGAAAGGGCGTCGCGCGGCTTTTGCCTGTGCTGATTAATTCGCGCTTATCGAAGGTCCCCATTTGGACGGTCTGCTCCGGGCTGTCGATGCTCAAGTCGCAGGGAGGGACAATCAATTTGCCAGAGAAGTTTATGCGTATATCGTCGGCGCACACTGAGTGTGCCGCTAATAATAGAGCGCTTGCAGCACTGACGTTGATAAGCGTTTTTTTCATGGCAAAAGCCTGCGCTCTACGGATAAATAAAAGGGCATGATTGTGGTTTTTTACACACAAAGAGGCCGCGAAGGACTACTTCGTAGACTTAAACGAGCACAGCGTTTTTTCGCAGGTGTAGTTCAGCTTTTGATAACCGCCGTAATCGTTGATATAGCCGATTACCGGGTGTTTGATGTTACGTGCCTCAGGCTCCAGGGTGCTTGATGAGAAGGGTGCGAGCATCACCGGCTCAAAGTTGCTTTCGCTTTTTTTGTCCGACACATCCTGCAGATCGATGATGGTCACGTAATAAGGGGTCGGGTTTTCCACCTGAAAACCACCCGAGACCTTGCTGACGATCAAGCGCTCCTGCCAGACAATATTTCTGCCGGGCGTGATTTCCTGCGGTCGGTAGAAGAGTTTTATCTTGGTCTGCAAAGCGATTTGCATGGTATTCGACGTTTCGGTACGCGGCGGCACTTCCCGAAGGTTGAAGTAGAACAGCGACTCGCGGTCTTTGGGCAGTTGCTCGGCTTCCGGCGTTTTCAGCAACTTCACCTGCCCGCCCGTATCGGGCTCTACTCGCTGCAAGGGCGGTAGCACAATGATCGGTGCGGTGACTTTTTGCTGTTGCTCGTTCTCGATCCAGGACTGAGCTAGGTAGGGCATTTCTTTGTTGTCGTTGCGAATATTCAGACTGACCGATTTCTTGTCGCCATCGAAAACAATCCGGGTGCGGTCCAGGGATATCGCAGCGTGTGGAGCAAGACCCGGCAGCGCGATACAAACAACAGCCGCAAGGGCCTTAAGGTGTGGGGTTTTGATGTTCATTTGGTTACTCGTATTAATATTGAGGCTGGCAGCGCAACGTGTGGCGCTGCTCTGACTGCACGTTCGTCGGCAGGATGACGTCGCAGCTGTTGTTGGCGCCCCACTTCACCTGGAACTTGGACTCGGCCGTGATTCCGGTTAGGTAGGCAAAACCGCTGTCGGCAATGATGGCCACTTCGCGTCCTGAGGCATCCTGCAGGCTGGCGCCAAACGGTGGGTATGAGCCATCCGGCAGCGTTAAGGTGACCAGGGCCTTGGCCCCTTGAATGACGGTCAGTCGGCGATAGCCGATGGCGCCTTCGGTCAGGGTCGCTTCGGTCACCGATTTGCTGGCTTCCATGTCATCGGCCAACTTGTTCACGTCAATGCTCACGTCGGTGCGCGAGTAGCTGGTGTGGGCAGGAACTACTGCCACACCCATTGCGTTGGTGCGAACTTGGCCGTTTCGCAGGGGCACGCCCTCGACGCCATTGGTGTCGAGCATGATGCGTGTACCGCCATTGAAGGTCGGAGGATGCAGGGCGCCGCCGGCAGCGGTTACCGTCGCGCCGCCCTGCATGCCAAACCCTACGCTCTGGCTGCCATCCGATTGATAGCTGCCGTTCAAGTTGTAGTCGCCATGGGCGGTTCTCTGGCTGTAATACCCCTGCATGCCTTGGCCTTCGGCACCGCTACTGGCCCTGACCTGGTAGCTATTTTCGTTGTTGTACTTGGAGTAGCTGGCGGCTTGACGCAAGTCGCCTTTGTTCAGATAGGTGTCGTAGCCCACTCTCTGGCTGGCACCGAAAGGCACAGACACAGACAGGGACACGCTGTTACTGGTTGATTGGGTATTGCGTGTCTGGCTCAGGGACAAGGTCACGGAGACACCTTTGAATGCCCCGACGTTAAAGTAGCGGCTGGCATTCGCACTCAGGTAGTCGGTAGCGCTGTTGTCCCAATAGTCTTCGTGGGTATAGGACAGGAAGGTGCTAAAGCCCAGGTCGGTAAAGTTTTTATTGGCCAGTATGGTGTAGGCCGTCTTGCTGTTTCGACCGTAGACGTCGTGATTACGGGCGTTGATAAACTCATCCATCGTCATGAAGTTTCGTTCCGAGAACCGGTACCCGGCGAAGGTGATTTCGCTGTCGTATTCGTCGAAGCGCTTGGCGTAGTTCAAACGCCACGAGTGCCCCGTGAGCCGCCCTTGCTCGGGCACAACGGCGCGCGTCTGGGTGACGTCCACCGACACCACGCCGAACTGGCCAAGGTTGTGCCCGATGCCGCCCGCGACCGCGCTATAGCCGTCGGTCAACAGGGCGCCGCCAAACAGCGACCAATCGCTGTTTAGGCCCAAAGACATTTCGCCCGTGGCAAAGGTTGGCCCTGTTTGCTCTCGGTCCCAACTGCTGGGGCGACCGGCAGTCACGTTGTAACGCACGTAGCCCGGCCGGCTCAGGTAGGGCACGTTGGCTGTTTCCATCTGGTAGTTCTGGGTGCTGCCGTCATCCTCGGTGATTTCAATATCCAGCTTGCCGCTCACCGCGCTGTTGATGTCACGGATGCGAAAAGGGCCGGGCGGCACCGCTGTTTCATAGAGCACGCGCTCACCTTGGCGTACCGTCACCCGGGCATTACCCTGAGCGACACCCACGACTTCAGGTGCATACCCGCGCAGGCTTGGCGGCAGCATTTGGTCGTCGCTGACTAGGTTGACGCCCTGGTAGCGGAAGCCATCGAACAGCTTGGAATTCAGGTTGATTTCACCCAACGTCAACTTGGCGCCCATTGTCGGTAACGGGCGATAGGCGTAGAGGCTACTCCAGGAAAAATTCTGGCCACTGTAGGTCTGGCTTTGATAGCGACGGCCTTGAAAGTCGCCACGCAAGCGCCATGGGCCGGCGTTAAAACCCAGGGTTCCGTTGGTGCCGATTTGCGTAGATTTGCCCATGCCCGAGTATTGGCTAGTCGAGCCGTTAAGGTTGTAATCGAGCATGAACCCGGCAACGCCTTGGTCCCACTCACTGATGGGCGTCCAGTTGGGGTCGCGATATTCCAGCCAGGCTTGGGGCACAACAACGTACAGAACACCTTTGCTCATATCGGGCCTAAGACGCACGCCGGCAAGGCTTTCGATGTCTGCGCACGCCTGTGTCGGCCCCCAGGTACCCAGTTGCTGCAGCGCCTCGGGCTTTAAGCCAAAGTTGGCCACCATCTCCATCGGCAGGCAGGCACGCGTGGTGGTTTCGCTCTCGTCGACGGGGTAGAAATGCAAGCTCTCTTCGGGCAAGGCTCTATCGTTTATTTTCAGACTCATCAGGTACTGACCGGGCGTGACATAGTTGGCCGATTTGAATCGGCTCAGGTCAATGCCGCTGCGATCGGAGATGTCCATAACGTCGAGGTTAAATTCGACGGTCTGAGAGGCCTGTGAGTAGTTCAACGAACTCACCAATAACACGGTCGATAGAGTTTTCTTCCCAAGGGTCATAGGTTTTCAAACACTGAACTATATTTAGTTTCTGAATGCTCTAGATACGCTAGAAGGCAGATGGGTACTTCAGTGACTCACATCTGTATCTGGTAACGCAGGCAGTCTTATGACTTGACGTAACCGGATATAAATTTTGATATTCTTTGCCTGGCCCTGAGCGCAATACTCGGCCAAGACTGAAACTAGACGTTTAAAGCGCCGAGGCTCAAGAGCCCCGACGCACAAACGGAGATATAACGAAACAGCGTGTCAAGACACGGTTAACGCTTATTCGTAGGCCAACATGAAGTTAGCAGTCGCATTGAACGAACCTGGGGTGACCGCTTCGTCTTTAGCGGTGGTGCCTTTCAGGTAAGCGCCGAAAACCAGGGTGTTGTCGCCTTGCAGCAATGTACGGGCGGTGGAAGCCTCACCCAGCTTTACCTGTACGCCAGAACCGTTAGTCAGCACAATGCCAGCGCCTTTGGCCGAACCTGCAATACCCAGAAGGCTGCTATCGTTCGCGTCGGCATCACCACCGAAGGTGACTTTAACTTTTTTCAGTGTGCTGATATCACACTGGCGCAGTTCGATATTAAAGTTTTTAACTTCGGAGGTGCCGTTATCAGCCAACGCCTTGTTGGAAACTTGGTCCATGATGACGGTCTGGTCTACGCTTTTAGAGTCCAGCGAGCAAGGCGCATCAATAATCGAACCTTCAAAGTGAACTTTACCGCTGCCGGCAGAAGGCGCAGGTGCAGCATAAACAGTTGCACTGCTAACAATGAGCGCAGTGAAAATTGCCAGGGGAGCCTTGTGAAACTTCATCTTGTCATCCTTAGGGTTCAAGTGAGGGGATGTATGCGACGCTAAATGCCTTACTTCGAAAGCTTGCTGTCGCAGCCGTTGTTATATTAAGGACTTCAAGGGTGCGTTCTAAGAGGCTCGTTCCTGCGTCCATTTAGGACCAGTCCTACAGAACTGTAGGCTGCATCTGATACCCTTTGAAAATCGCCTGATAGCCAGGGTTGAAGTGCGCCTGGCCCGGAGGAACCGCTCGAGTTTCTCGCTGGCACAGGCAGGGCTGTCCGACAGCACCGCCAAAGAATCGCAGTGATGGCGTGCCCTGCCCTATACGTATCGCGTGAAGAGGCGGCGGTGAAGGATCACCGCTATAGACGGGGAGGTTCCGAGCGAAGGCTTGCGAGGGCTTGCTCCAGCTCAAAGATGGCTTGCTCAACGGCGTCGCCCGCGTCCATCAAGGTTGAGTAGGGCACTTGTTGCTGGCTACAGACCTGCTCCAGGCGTTCGCAACAGGTAATCAGGCGGTTGGCGGTTACCACTCGCGCTGCGCCTTTGATTCGGTGGCCCAGTTCGAACAACTCACTGGTGTTCTGATCTTCCACCAGCTGGATCAGGTCCTCCAAGTCTTTGCGATTACTCACCATCAATTCGTCGATCAGATGGTTCATCAAGGCCGTGTCGCTTCCGGTCAGTTCCTCCAGCGGCGCGAGGTCGTAGAGCAAACCCTGGTCAAAGTGCTGAAGGGGCTCGGTATTAATGACGGGTTTGTAACCCAGATTCTGCCGGACCAGGTGATGGATAGCGCTGATGCGCTCGGCGAGTACATCAAGCCCCACGGGCTTGATCAAACAATCGTTCATGCCCGCCTGGATGCTGCGTTCTATCTCTTCGGGTTGCGCATCAGCCGTCAGCCCAACGATGACGCAGGCCTGGCGTTGTTGCTCGCGTTCCTCCTGACGGATAGCTTTGGCGAGTTCCGGGCCGCTCATCAATGGCATATGGCAGTCGGTGAGTACGATGTCGAATCCACCCTTGAGCCACTTTTCCAGCGCAACCGAACCGTTTTCAGCCTCTACGACCTCATGCCCCAGAAAGCTCATTTGCTGGCGCAGAATCTCGCGGTTGATCGCGTGATCATCGACCACCAGCACCTTCCAGGTCTGGACGATTTCCGGCAGGTTTCTCACGCCATCCAGGTGATGCACTTCAACCGATTCCAGCGTATTGAGCAGCAGTTCCACCTGCACCTGAGTGCCCTGCCCCCGTGCACTGTTCATCGTGAGCCTGCCGCCCATGAGTTCACACAACGAGCGGCTGATTAGCAGCCCCAAACCCGCGCCTTCTTGACCTTTGCCTACGCCTTGTATCGTCTGGCTGAAGGGCTGGAAGAGCTTTTGCTGATCGTCATCCGAGATGCCGATGCCGGAGTCTTCGATCAGCAGCTGTACGCTCAAGCGACCCGACTCCATGGCCTCGCCGCGGATTTGTACCTTGACACTCCCTTCGTCGGTAAATTTGATCGCATTGCTCAGCAGGTTGGAGAGCACCTGCTTGAAGCGCTGCGGATCGACCAGCACATCGCAGTTGATACTCGAGTCGATATCCAGCTTCAGGTCGAGGCCTTTTTGCAGTGACAGTCCCTCAAAAACCTTTACCACTGACTCCATTAATTCACGCAAATTGGAGCGTTTGGGCGCCAGGCTCAGGCGCCCAGACTCGATACGCGCGATGTCGAGAATGTCACCGATCAGGCCCAGCAAGCTTTTGGCTGATGAATAGGCAATCTCGATACCGGCTTGATCGAAGGTGCCTCGCTCCCCACGCTTAAGCACCAGTTCAAGGATGCCGATCACAGCGTTCATCGGCGTACGAATTTCATGGCTCATGGACGCGAGAAACGTGGTTTTGGTGCGGCTCGCTTCATCGGCAATGTTCTTGGACCTCTCCAGCTCATCCACCAATTGACGATGTTCAGTGATATCCAGCCAGCCACAAATGACGCCGATAACGTTGCCCGCAGCATCATGAAATGGCTGAATCCAATAATTGATCCACAGCGCCTTTGCATTCAGTGTCAGAGCGCACGCCTGAGTGATCGCCCGGTCTTCGTCCATTGCCTTTAAATAGCTGCTGTGAAAATCGGGGAGCAGGAGGCAATTACTGTCGATGATTTGCTCAACCGTTTTGCCCAATACCTGTGGCCGGGTCAGCCCTACCGCTTCCAGGTAGCTGTCATTGCAGGACAGCATACGGCCGTCGCGGTCGCGCATATAAACCGGATGCGGCATGCCGTTGCTTAAGGCCTGCATCAGGGCGAGATGGTCGACCAGCGCCTGCTCCGCCGCGACACGTTTTCGGATCTGCCGGCGCAGGTAAAGGATCCAGCCCAAGGCCGTCAGCAGGATCAATAACGCTGCGCCGACAATGCTGGCGATCACCCCTCGATAGTCGTGCCAGGTCTGCCCGCTCATCGAAGCATTGGCACGCCAACGATTGGAAACGGCGTTCAGTTCTTCAGGCGGAATGCTCAGTAAGGCTTTGTCTAGAATCGACTGCAGTTCGGTATCGCTGCGGCGCATGGCAAAGTTGCCAGTGGCTTGGCCGTTATCAATGATGTTGGCCACTTTTAGCTTCTGGTCGTAGAGCCGAGCCACGTAGTAGCGGGCGACACTCAAAGAGACGATGGCGGCATCGGCCTTGTGCGTGTTGACCATGCTCATGGCATCGAGTGTGGTAGAGGCCGTCACCATGCGGATTTGTGGAAAGTCGGTTTTGATCTTGTCGAACACCACGTGCCCTTCGGCGACGGCCAGACGCTTGCCTTGTAGGCTGGCCAGATCGGTAATGGCGTGGCTGGAACTGACGTTGGTCACCAGTGCAAAAGAGGTGGAGCCAAACGGACGACTGAAGCGCAGAAAGGCTTCGCGGTCGGTACTTGCGGTCAAAATCGCCAAGTCGGCTTCGTTGGTTCGTATGGCCTCCATGATGCTTGGAAAACTGCCTTTGCGTAGCACCTCGAACTGCAACCCGCTGCGCAGGGAAATCATACTCAGCAGGTCGGCGACGATACCGTTGAAATTACCGTCGGTGTTGTAATAGGCAATAGGTGCAAGATCGTCATTGATCACCAGACGCACCACAGGATGGCGCTGAATCCAACGACGCTCCTGCGGTGTCAGCAGCAATTTTCGATCCGTCAGCGCAACATCCCCGCCGCTCCAACGTTTGACGATCGTCATCAATCGCTCTTCACCCAGGGAGTCGATTACCGTATTGATAATGTGCTCCAGGCGCGGATTTCCCTTATGCATGGCAAAGCTGAAACCACCGGAGTTGATGTCGACGAAACGCTCAAGCCTTATATCGTTGAAAAAATCCCGGTTTATCATGCTGAATGACGATAGGTTATCGCCCAAGTAGAGATCAGCGGGCCCAAATGCCAAGGAGGCCATGGCTTCCATGTGCGACTTCATTGGAACAAGTTTCGCAGCGGGAAAGCGCGCTTGTAGCTCAGCTAACGGCAAATAATCTGCTGGTGTGGCAATCGTCAGTCCGCTCAAGTCATCGTCGAAGGTGCGTGTATCTCCCTGGCGCCTGAACAGCGCGGGCCGATCCTTTACGTAAGGCCTGCTCAACACCACCGAAGGATTGTTCAGCTCGAAACTGTTGGAGCTGGACAGCATATCGACTTGTCCGGACTCCAGGGCAGCCAAGGCACTCGCTCTGTCAGGAAGGGAAACCACTTGGACCTCAACGTTCAACAACTGAGCGATCAACGAGACAATGTCAGCGCTGATGCCCTCATAGTCTTGACCGTTAAAGATGGTGTCCAGCGGGGGGAAGCTTGATGCAGACACACCCAGTATCAGACGGTGTTTTTGTCTCAGCCAATGCCAGTCGTCTTCATCCAGCACGATGTCCGTAGACTCCTGGCTTAGTCGACTGCCGAGATTGAGTGGGCTGATCGCGGGGCCTTCGGCAGCAGCTAAAAAACTCATCACTATGAGACAGAAAGCGAGCAGGCCGTTCGTTACCCGCGTGGACATATGAAAGTTTTTCAATCGGGTTACCTGCGTGTAACGAAAGGTACTGTTTGAACGCTAGTTCATGCAGTAGAAAAATGTGAGAACGATAAGCACGGTGACTGGCAGCGACCACGGTGCATATTCACGAATTGCCTATTACTAAGGTGTATCCGGTGTTGCATAGTTTGCACTTTGGTCCTGGCAGTAGGAAATAAAGTGCTTGCGGGGCATTGGCCGGGCGAACAAAAAGCCTTGAGCCAAGGTGCATCCAAGTTCAAGTAGCTGCCTGGACTGCTCTTGGGTTTCCACGCCTTCGATCACCAGCGAGAGGCCAAGGGATTCGGAGAGGGTCACGGTGCTGCTGATAATCGCTCGGCTACGGGGCTGGAAGTCCAGTTTACGTACGAACGAGGCATCCAGTTTTATCTGACTGAACGGGAACTCGCAGAGCCGCTCAAGCGAGGAGTAACCCGCACCGAAGTCATCCATCGCCAGCCCGCACCCGAGAAGCCTCAGCCTGACAAGGGTTTCCAGGCTGCTGGCCGGCGCTAGTACCAATCCTGTCTCGGTGACTTCAAACATCAAACCCGTGGCGGGTAATTTAGACTGCTCGAGCGACTGGCTGATGTGTTCCAGCAGTTCCAGAGAAGCCAGTTGTGATACGTGCAGATTAAAGGCCAACTCAATAGGCTGTAGCCGCTCTGCTAACTGCTTTTGCAATGCGATGCCTTGGCTGAACAACGCGGCAAACAGTTGCCCCACAAGATCGTTAGCCTCCATGACGGGTAGAAAGCGGATAGGCGAGAGGATCCCCAGCCGTGGGTGGTTCCAGCGAGCCAGTACCTCTGCCCCATTTAACTGACCTGTGGCCAAGCTCACTTTGGGCTGATAGTAGGCCTCGAACTCTCCATTGTTGAGGCCTCGTTGAATATCTGATGCGCACAGCGCTGCAGTTTCCTCGCCATGCGTAGACTGGGTTAATTGAGGTCGACGGTAGCGTTGCAACAACACCTTAGCCCGGCCGAGATTGAATGGCTTTCCCAGGTCCCCAAGAAACACTAGCCCAAGCGACTGGATCATTGAGACCGTCGCCTGACGCAGGACCGGATCGAGATCGCTGCTAAGAATCACCGAGCGTAACAGGCCGCGTTGACTCGCATGGTGCAAGAAGGTCAGCCCGTCCATACCGCGCATACGTAGATCACATATCGCAATGTCTACGCAGCCGTTGGCTTTCAATACGCTGAGCGCTTCATTGCCGTCTGACGCTTCATACACGTGTGCTACTCCTGCCTTCTTTAAGGCAGATACAGCGACCAACCTTTGAAAAGGCTGGTCTTCAAGTACCAGTACGCTGAGTTCGGGCATGACAAACCATCTGAAAATAGATAACAGGCCAATAATCTACGAATCTTCCTACAAAATCGTTCATCCGCGTCCTCCACATTTGTAAGACCATTCCTACGGAGCAGAGGAAAAAGCCTGGATCCTACAAAGTACCCGTGCTCAATAAAAATCGTGGTAAATTTTCCTAGAGAGATAGGATTGGTTACTTTACCATTCATCAGCGTTCGAAATTTAAGGTGGCCCTGCTAGGCGTTGAGGGCGATATTATTGATGTGCGACACGTAACTTTCGAGCAGACCTGAGGCCAGGATGATCCTGTAAGTTTTTTAAGAACGAAAAACTTGGAAAATGTGAAAAATGAAAAAAGTATTAATTGTAGACGACCATCCCGTTATACGCGCCGCGCTGCGTATCGCACTTGAAAAGCATGAAATGCAAGTTGTAGGTGATGCCGACAATGGTGTAGATGCGGTGAGCCTTGTCAAGAGTCTACAACCGCGCATCGTCATTCTTGATATTGGCATGCCCAAACAGGATGGTCTTGAGGTTATAAGCCGTATCAGGGCGCTCGAACAGCCTGTATTGATTTTAGTATTCACTTCTTTACCTGTGGAAACTTATCTCAACCGTTGCATTGCGCTAGGGGCGAACGGCTTTGTCAGCAAAGAGGAAAGCGTAAATAGTTTAACCAACGCGATCACCGCCTTGCTTGACGGATACACATATTTTCCCAACAGGACCTTGAATGCTCCACAAACGGGAGACGCTGAGACTAACGATGTATCGAGAATAAAAAAACTGACGGACAGAGAAGTATTAATACTTCAGCAAATAGCCCTCGGATATAGCAACAAAGTAATTGGCGACAAGATGCTACTCAGCAACAAAACAATTAGCACCTATAAAACAAGAATACTGCGAAAACTTAATCTGGATAACGTTTTGGAGCTAATCGACTTCTCCAGAAGAAATAACATGATAAAATAATTTTTAGTAATCTTCGTTTTTCGCTGACCCCAACAAAGTGCGCGCGAAATCAATCATATGAAACAGTTTCATAGTGATAATAGTTTTTCGCAACACCAATCACTTAAAATCAAAACTCGTGACATCATCGAAAAATTGTTTCCTTTTTATTGGCTATCCCTTTCGCTGAGTGTGTCATTGGTAATCCTACGGCAGGAGGCCAATAGCGCAGATAATCGTCTTCCCCGTACTGGCGGCATTCAAGGCGATGTTGCATATGGTAGAGGGACGGCCAACGCTACTTCCGTCACTCCTTGTTTATAAGCCTTGTATTGCAAAATAGTCAGGCGTTTAAAAACCTGCTGCTTTGCAGTTCAAGAACCATGAAAGGGCTTAAAGCTGAGCCTATCAAAAAAGCTTTGAAAGGGCTGGAACCATAGTTGAAGTAGTTTGCTTTAAAGAGTCGGCATAATGGGGTTTTACCACTCCATATGAAGACGATCTTTATGACGTAATATGGATCCCCTCCTACACCACCTACGATCACTGATCTCCTAAAATGGTGACTATGCACGTTGTAGAAGGCGGGTCAGTTTCTTTGGGGTATGTGCCGACTCTCATCAATCAAGATGACATAGCGCTCCCTGACTTCATGACGAACCGCTTAGCAAGCAGCGTAGCCCCCCAAAAAACCTACACTTTGGTTTAGGTAGCTGAGTTCTCGTTTACACTTCTGTCAAGAAAAGAAGAATTCAATAAAAAAGCCCCGAATAATCAGGGCTTTAAGCACAAAACTTACACTTGGATCAAAGGTATATCCTAGAACGGAATATCGTCATCAAAGCTGTCGAAGTCAGCAGCCGGCTGCGGTGCCGCCTGCTGTGGCGCTGGGCGCGATTCACGCTGTGGCTGCTGGCTTGGCTGTGGACGGGACTGCTGTGGGCGCGGTGCCGAGTTGGACATGCCGCCCTGGCCCTGT
The DNA here is from genome assembly GCF_012985695.1 of Pseudomonas sp. WS 5027. Lineage (NCBI taxonomy): Bacteria > Pseudomonadati > Pseudomonadota > Gammaproteobacteria > Pseudomonadales > Pseudomonadaceae > Pseudomonas > Pseudomonas sp. WS 5027. The sequence continues at coordinate 23,431 of NZ_JAAQWU010000031.1, forward strand.
TGGTCGCCCTGTGGACGGCCGCCCAGCAGTTGCATGGTGCCTTGCATATCAACCACGATTTCGGTGGTGTAACGCTTGATACCGTCTTTTTCCCACTCGCGGGTCTGCAGTTTGCCTTCGATGTAGACCTGCGAACCCTTGCGCAGGTATTCACCGGCGATCTCTGCAACCTTGCCGAACATCGATACACGGTGCCATTCGGTTTTCTCGACCTTCTGGCCAGTCTGCTTGTCGGTCCATTGTTCGCTGGTCGCCAGACTCAGGTTGGTCACGGCGTTACCGTTAGGCAAGTAGCGAACTTCGGGATCCTGGCCGCATGTACCGACCAATATGACTTTGTTAACCCCACGGGCCATAACGTTCTCCTAGGCTGGGCGCGCTGTCGGCACTGGGTTGACCAGTTGCTCGAGCGTCGCGCGATCCAATAATTCGGTGTCCAATTTGATGTAAATGGCCGCCTCTTCAGCGACCACGACTGCATCTGTTACCCCTACGACGGCCTTCAGGCGCTCTACCAGACCGCTTTCACGGATCGCCTCGGGCGATAGCGGCAAACGCAGACTTGTGACGTAGGGAGGTTCGCGCATGGTAACAGCAAAGACCAGCCAAAGTGCAGCCAGCCCGGCGCATCCGAGGAACACAACCGACAAACCGCCATGCTGGAACATCCAGCCGCCCATGATGCCGCCCAGCGCCGAACCGAGGAACTGACTGGTGGAATAAACCCCCATCGCCGTGCCTTTGCCGCCTGCCGGTGAAACTTTACTGATCAGCGAAGGCAGTGACGCCTCCAGCAGGTTGAACGCGGTGAAAAATACCACCGTGCCGATTACCAGTGCCCGTAGGCTGTCGCCGAACTGCCAGAAGAATAGTTCAGTGAGCATCAATGTCGCGACGGCACCGAGCAAAACTCGTTTCATTTTGCGTTTCTTCTCGCCATAGATGATGAACGGGATCATGGCGAAGAATGAAATCAACAAGGCGGTGAGGTAGACCCACCAGTGCTGTTCCTTGGGCAACCCGGCTTTTTCCACCAGGGCCAGGGGCAACGCGACGAAGCTGCACATCAGCATCGCATGCAATACAAAGATACCTAAATCCAGGCGCAGCAAGTCCGGGTGCTTGAGCGTCGGCAGCAGCGCTTGCTTTGCCACGCCCGATTCACGGTGCTGCAGCGGCCCGGTGGAGCGCGGCACCATAAAGGCCACGATCACGATGCCGAACAGCGCCATGCCCCCAGTGGCGAGGAATAGGCCGTGCAATCCGAACGCACGGGTCAGCAGCGGGCCAACCACCATCGCAACGGCAAACGAAAGACCGATGGTCATGCCAATCATGGCCATGGCCTTGGTACGATGCTGCTCGCGGGTCAGATCTGACAGCAGTGCCATCACCGCCGCAGAAATCGCCCCGGCACCTTGCAGGATACGTCCGGCGATCACGCCCCAGATCGAATCGGCATTGGCCGCCAACACGCTGCCCAGGGCGAACACGATCAGCCCCAGGTAGATCACCGGCCGGCGGCCAATGCGGTCGGAAATGATCCCGAACGGAATCTGGAAAATCGCCTGGGTCAGACCATAGGCACCAATCGCCAGGCCAATCAAGGCTGGGGTCGCACCTGCGAGGTCCATGCCATAGGTCGCCAATACCGGCAACACCATGAACATGCCCAGCATACGGAAGGCGAACACCAGGGCCAGACCGCTTGCCGCTCGGGTCTCGCCGCTACTCATGCGTTCGCTGTGGGGATCGTGCATGGAAAAACCTCGTGTGAACCGGCGGCGATTCTACCAGTCCCATCGATTGAGAGGGTATATGCGGCGCTTTGCCGCGCAGCTTTCATGTAAGGCTGAAATGGGCAAACCGACAGTGTATATTCATCCAGTCTTTAGCCGTATACTCCTGCATTATTTATACGCCCGCCGTGCGAGGCCATCTTGGACAAGATCCTGATTCGTGGGGCTAGAACCCACAACCTGAAGAACATCGACCTGACCCTGCCCCGGGACAAACTGATTGTCATCACCGGCTTGTCCGGGTCCGGCAAGTCATCGCTGGCGTTCGATACGCTATATGCCGAAGGCCAGCGTCGTTATGTGGAGTCGCTGTCGGCCTATGCCCGGCAATTCCTGTCGATGATGGAAAAGCCTGACGTCGACACCATTGAAGGCCTGTCGCCAGCCATTTCCATCGAACAAAAGTCGACCTCCCACAACCCTCGCTCCACCGTGGGCACCATTACCGAAATTTACGATTACCTGCGCTTGCTGTATGCGCGCGTCGGTATTCCACGCTGCCCGGATCACGATATTCCGCTGGAAGCCCAGACCGTCAGCCAGATGGTTGATCTGGTGCTGGCACAGCCGGAAGGCGCCAAGCTGATGCTGCTGGCTCCGGTGATCCGCGAGCGCAAGGGCGAACACCTCTCAGTGTTCGAAGAGCTGCGCGCCCAGGGTTTTGTCCGTGCCCGGATCAACGGCAAGCTCTATGAGCTGGATGAAGCTCCGAAGCTGGACAAGCAGAAGAAGCACACCATCGATGTAGTAGTCGACCGGTTCAAGGTGCGTGCCGATCTGCAGCAGCGCCTGGCGGAGTCGTTCGAAACCGCGCTGAAACTGGCGGACGGTATAGCCCTGGTTGCCCCGATGGACGACGAGCCAGGCGAAGAAATCATCTTCTCCGCACGCTTTGCCTGCCCGATCTGCGGCCACGCCATCAGCGAGCTGGAACCCAAGCTGTTCTCCTTCAACAACCCGGCCGGCGCCTGTCCGACCTGTGATGGGTTGGGGGTCAAGCAGTTCTTCGACATCAAGCGCCTGGTCAATGGTGACCTGACGCTGGCGGAGGGCGCGATACGCGGCTGGGATCGGCGCAATGTCTACTACTTCCAGATGCTCGGGTCGTTGGCCGCCCACTACAAATTCAGCCTGGAGGTGCCGTTCAACGAGCTGCCAGCAGAGCAACAGAAAGTCATCCTGCATGGCAGCGGTTCGCAGAACGTCGATTTCAAATACCTGAATGACCGTGGCGATATCGTCAAGCGCTCCCACCCATTCGAAGGCATCGTGCCCAACCTGGAGCGCCGCTATCGGGAAACCGAGTCGGCCAGCGTGCGCGAGGAGCTGGCCAAGTTCCTCAGCACACAGCCCTGCCCGGATTGCCGGGGCACTCGCTTGCGTCGCGAGGCGCGCCACGTGTGGGTAGGTGAGAAGACATTGCCGGCAGTGACCAACCTGCCCATCGGTGATGCCTGCGAATACTTCGGCGTATTGAAGCTGACCGGGCGACGCGGCGAGATTGCCGACAAGATCCTCAAGGAGATCCGCGAACGCCTGCAGTTCCTGGTCAACGTGGGGCTGGATTACCTGTCCCTGGATCGCAGTGCCGACACGCTGTCCGGCGGCGAGGCCCAGCGCATTCGCCTGGCCAGCCAGATCGGCGCGGGCCTGGTGGGCGTGCTGTACATCCTCGACGAGCCCTCCATCGGCCTGCACCAGCGCGACAATGATCGTTTGCTGGGCACGCTCAAGCACCTGCGCGATATCGGCAATACGGTGATCGTGGTCGAGCACGATGAGGATGCCATTCGCCTGGCGGACTATGTGGTCGATATCGGCCCCGGCGCGGGCGTCCATGGCGGGCACATCGTTGCCCAGGGCACACCAGCTGAAGTCATGGCCCATCCGGACTCCCTGACCGGCAAATACTTATCTGGCCGGGTAAAAATCGAAGTGCCAGCCAAACGTACGCCACGTAACAAAAAACAGGCGCTGCACCTCAAGGGCGCGCGCGGTAACAATCTGCGCAATGTCGATCTGGAAATCCCCTTGGGCCTGCTGACCTGCGTCACAGGTGTATCCGGCTCAGGCAAGTCCACGTTGATCAACAACACCTTGTTCCCCCTCAGCGCCACAGCGTTGAATGGCGCCACCACCCTGGAAGCTGCAGCGCATGACAGCATCAAGGGCCTGGAGCTCCTGGACAAGGTGGTGGATATCGACCAGAGCCCGATTGGTCGCACTCCCCGCTCCAACCCCGCGACCTACACCGGGCTGTTCACGCCGATTCGCGAACTATTCGCCGGCGTGCCGGAGTCCCGGTCCCGTGGTTATGGGCCTGGGCGCTTCTCCTTCAACGTCAAGGGCGGGCGTTGCGAGGCGTGCCAGGGCGACGGTTTGATCAAGGTGGAGATGCACTTCCTGCCGGACATCTACGTGCCATGCGATGTGTGCAAGAGTAAGCGCTACAACCGCGAAACCCTGGAGATCAAATACAAGGGCAAGAACATCCATGAAACCCTCGAGATGACCATCGAGGAAGCGCGGGTGTTCTTTGACGCAGTGCCGGCCCTGGCACGCAAGCTCCAGACCCTGATGGACGTGGGCTTGTCGTATATCAAGCTGGGGCAGTCGGCGACCACCTTGTCCGGTGGCGAGGCGCAGCGGGTGAAACTGTCTCGCGAACTGTCCAAGCGCGATACTGGCAAGACCCTGTATATCCTCGATGAACCGACTACCGGTCTGCACTTCGCGGACATCCAGCAATTGCTCGACGTACTGCACCGGCTACGCGATCACGGCAACACCGTGGTGGTGATCGAGCACAATCTGGATGTGATCAAGACGGCAGACTGGCTGGTGGACCTCGGCCCGGAGGGCGGTTCCAAGGGTGGGCAGATTATTGCGGTGGGAACGCCGGAGCAGGTTTCCGAGATGCCGCAATCCCACACTGGTTACTATCTGAAGCCGTTGCTGGCGCGCGACCGGGCCTGATTTTTCGGGCCCAACAAAAAGCCCCTGTCACCGTAGCGGTGACAGGGGCTTTTTCATTGCCGGCGAAATCAGAACTGCGATTGCAGGTAGTTTTCCAGACCGATCAACTTGATCAGACCCAACTGCTTTTCTAGCCAGTAGGTGTGATCTTCTTCAGTATCGTTCAACTGTACGCGCAGGATTTCACGGGTCACGTAGTCGTTGTGCTTCTCGCAAAGCTCAATGCCTTTGCACAGTGCAGCGCGAACCTTGTACTCCAGGCGCAAGTCGCTGGCGAGCATCTCAGGCACCGTGGTGCCAGTATCCAGGTCGTCAGGACGCATGCGTGGCGTGCCTTCGAGCATCAGGATACGGCGCATCAGCGCGTCGGCATGCTGTGCCTCTTCTTCCATTTCGTGGTTGATACGCTCGTAGAGCTCGGTAAAGCCCCAGTCTTCGTACATACGCGAGTGAATGAAATATTGGTCACGAGCTGCCAGTTCGCCCGTCAGCAACGTGTTGAGGTAATCGATTACGTCGGGGTGACCTTGCATCGCCCTACATCTCCCTGCTTGAAAGGCCTTAGTTTGAACCATGCTGACCTGCAGGTCACGGGACGAACGGCAGAAAAGTGAAGATTTTCAGAGAAAAGTAGCTGAAATAACGCAAAAACCGCCCAAATGAGGGCGGTTCTGCTTATCACTTAGAGTTAGTTAAGCGCTACACCCAGCGCAGTTGCGATTCCTTCTCCATAGGCTGGATCGGCCTTGAAGAAGTGTTGCAACTGACGCTGAACCACATCACTGGAAACTCCAGTCATTGCACCAGCGATGTTGTTGATCAACAGCGCTTTTTGCTCAGCATTCATCAGGCGGAACAGCGCACCGGCGTGGCTGTAGTAATCAGTGTCTTCACGGTGATCGTAACGATCTGCCGCGCCACTGAGTGCCAAGGCAGGTTCTGCGTACTGCGGAGCCTGTTTGGGTGCGTCGGCGTAGCTATTAGGCTCGTAGTTGGGAGCCGCGCCACCGTTGCTACCAAATGCCATGGAGCCATCACGTTGGTAGTTGCTGACTGGACTACGCGCAGCATTCACTGGCAAGTGCTGATGGTTAGTGCCAATACGGTAGCGGTGCGCGTCAGCGTAAGCGAACACACGGCCTTGCAGCATGCGATCCGGAGACAAACCGACACCTGGCACCATGTTGCTTGGACCGAACGCTGCCTGCTCCACTTCGGCGAAGTAGTTCAGCGGGTTGCGGTTCAACTCCAATTCACCGACTTCAATCAGCGGAAACTCTTTCTGCGACCAGGTTTTGGTCACGTCGAAGGGATTCTCATAGTGAGCGTTGGCCTGGGCCTCAGTCATGATCTGGATGCAGACGCGCCATTTCGGGAAGTCGCCGCGCTCAATGGCCTCGAACAGATCGCGCTGGGCGTAGTCCGGGTCAGTACCAGCAAGGCGTGCAGCATCGGCAGGTGCCAGGTTCTTGATGCCTTGCTTGGTCTTGTAGTGCCACTTCACCCAATGACGCTCGCCATTCGCGCTGATCAAGCTGTAGGTATGACTACCGAAGCCGTGCATGTGACGGTAGCCGTCCGGGATGCCACGGTCCGAGAACAGGATGGTGACCTGGTGCAGTGCCTCAGGCGAATGCGACCAGAAGTCCCACATCATCTGCGCGCTTTTCAGGTTGCTTTGCGGCAGGCGCTTTTGGGTGTGGATAAAATCAGGAAATTTCAGCGGGTCCCGGATAAAGAACACAGGGGTGTTATTCCCGACAATATCCCAGTTGCCTTCTTCGGTGTAGAACTTCAACGCAAAGCCACGTGGGTCGCGTTCGGTATCTGCCGAGCCGCGCTCGCCACCGACTGTAGAGAAGCGCAGGAAAGTCGGCGTCTGCTTACCGACAGCTTCAAACAGCTTGGCGCTAGTGTATTGGGTGATGTCTTTGGTGACCGTGAAGGTTCCGTACGCTCCCGAGCCTTTGGCGTGCACACGACGCTCTGGAATGTTTTCACGGTTGAAGTGGGCAAGCTTCTCAATCAGGTGAAAGTCGTCGAGCAGCAACGGCCCACGCGGACCTGCGGAACGGGAATTCTGGTTATCGGCAACGGGAGCGCCGCTGGCGGTGGTAAGGGTTTTCTGGCTCATGCTCAATCTCCTCAGGTCAGTCTTGGAACTGCCGGCTAATCGGCTTGGAGGGAGTATTGACCAGGAAGATGACACCATCAAATTTATTAAATCATGCATATCGATAGTTAATTACTAACTATGCCTTGGTTCAGATAGCCAAAACTCAATCAATATTAGGTATTGGCTTTTCTATCGCCCACAAAAAACCGGGCACTAGGCCCGGTTTTTCGTAGCAGACTGTCGTCTTACTCGGCGGATACAGCTTCGCCAGCAGTAGCACGATCAACCAACTCGACGTACGCCATAGGCGCGTTGTCGCCAGTGCGGAAACCGCACTTGAGGATGCGCAGGTAGCCACCCTCACGGGTAGCATAACGCTTGCCCAGGTCGTTGAAGAGCTTACCAACGATAGCTTTCGAACGAGTACGGTCGAAAGCCAGACGGCGGTTAGCCAGGCTGTCTGTCTTGGCCAAAGTGATCAGCGGCTCAGCAACGCGACGCAGTTCTTTGGCTTTCGGCAGTGTAGTTTTGATCAGCTCGTGCTCGAACAGCGACACCGCCATGTTTTGAAACATGGCCTTGCGGTGCGAGCTGGTACGGCTCAGGTGACGACCACTTTTACGATGACGCATGGTTCATTCCTTACCAAACTCACGTTCGGTGATTACGACGATCAGGCAGTCGCCTTGTCGTCCTTCTTAAGACTTGCAGGCGGCCAGTTGTCGAGGCGCATGCCGAGGGACAGACCGCGGGAGGCCAGAACGTCCTTGATTTCAGTCAAGGATTTCTTGCCCAGGTTCGGAGTCTTCAACAGTTCTACTTCGGTGCGCTGGATCAGGTCACCGATGTAGTAAATGTTTTCCGCCTTAAGGCAGTTAGCCGAACGTACAGTCAGTTCCAGATCGTCAACCGGGCGAAGCAGGATCGGATCGATCTCGTCTTCCTGCTCGATTACCACTGGTTCGCTGTCACCCTTGAGGTCGACGAACGCAGCCAACTGCTGTTGCAGAATGGTTGCAGCGCGGCGAATAGCCTCTTCAGGATCCAGAGTACCGTTGGTTTCCAGATCAATAACCAGCTTGTCCAGGTTAGTACGCTGCTCGACACGGGCGTTTTCCACCACGTATGCGATACGGCGAACCGGGCTGAACGAAGAGTCAAGCTGCAAGCGACCAATGCTGCGGCTTTCATCTTCATCGCTCTGACGCGAGTCGGCCGGTTCATAACCACGACCACGAGCTACGGTGAGCTTCATGTTCAAAGCGCCGTTAGACGCCAGGTTAGCGATTACGTGATCGGGGTTAACGATCTCGACATCATGATCCAGCTGAATATCGGCAGCGGTAACCACCCCCGAACCCTTCTTCGACAAGGTCAGCGTAACTTCGTCACGGCCGTGCAGCTTGATAGCCAGACCTTTAAGGTTCAACAGGATTTCAATTACGTCTTCCTGTACACCTTCGATGGCGCTGTACTCGTGGAGCACACCGTCAATCTCGGCCTCGACTACTGCACAGCCGGGCATTGAGGACAACAGGATGCGGCGCAGCGCGTTGCCCAGGGTGTGGCCAAAACCACGCTCGAGAGGCTCGAGAGTGATCTTGGCGCGGGTTGGACTGACAACCTGCACATCAATGTGGCGGGGTGTCAGGAACTCATTTACCGAAATCTGCATGGATGCACCTATTTTCTAGCCCTTACTTGGAGTAGAGCTCGACAATCAGGCTTTCGTTGATGTCGGCGGACAGATCACTGCGAGCAGGAACGTTCTTGAAAACGCCCGACTTCTTCTCAGTGTCTACTTCTACCCATTCTACGCGGCCACGTTGGGCACACAGATCGAGAGCTTGGACAATGCGAAGTTGGTTTTTTGCTTTCTCGCGAATCGCGACCACGTCACCAGCACGAACCTGGTAGGACGGGACGTTAACGGTTTGGCCGTTTACGCTTACGGATTTGTGCGATACCAGCTGACGGGATTCGGCACGAGTCGAACCAAAGCCCATACGGTATACAACGTTGTCCAGACGGCATTCGAGCAGTTGCAGCAGGTTTTCACCAGTTGCACCTTTCTTGCCAGCAGCTTCTTTGTAGTAGCCGCTGAACTGACGCTCGAGAACGCCGTAGATACGACGGACCTTCTGCTTTTCACGCAGTTGGGTGCCGTAGTCGGACTGGCGACCGCGGCGTTGGCCGTGGATACCAGGTGCTGCTTCAATGTTGCACTTCGATTCGATCGCGCGCACGCCGCTCTTCAGAAAGAGATCGGTGCCTTCGCGACGAGCGAGTTTGCATTTTGGACCAATGTAACGAGCCATTCTTTACAATCTCCTGGATTACACGCGGCGCTTCTTCGGCGGACGGCACCCGTTGTGCGGGATTGGCGTCACGTCGGTGATGCTGGCGATCTTATAGCCACAGCCGTTCAAAGCACGGACAGCAGACTCACGACCTGGACCTGGACCCTTGACGTTAACGTCGAGGTTTTTCAGGCCGTATTCCAGCGCAGCTTGACCAGCACGTTCAGCAGCTACTTGAGCAGCAAACGGGGTGGACTTGCGGGAACCGCGGAAACCCGAACCACCAGAGGTAGCCCAAGAAAGCGCGTTACCTTGACGGTCGGTGATGGTCACGATGGTGTTGTTAAAAGATGCATGGATGTGGGCGATGCCATCAACCACTGTCTTTTTAACTTTTTTACGAGGACGAGCAGCAGGTTTTGCCATGATAATTTTCCTGTCGATTCGCTGGGGCGATTACTTGCGGATCGGCTTACGCGGACCTTTACGGGTACGCGCGTTAGTCTTGGTACGCTGACCGCGTACTGGAAGACCACGACGATGACGCAGACCGCGATAGCAACCGAGGTCCATCAAACGCTTGATTTTCATGTTGATTTCGCGACGCAGGTCACCTTCAGTGGTGAACTTCGCCACTTCGCCACGCAGCAATTCAATCTGCTCGTCGCTCAGATCCTTGATCTTAGCGGCTGGGTTTACCCCAGCAACTGCGCAAATTTTCTGCGCAGTAGTGCGACCAACACCATAGATGTAGGTCAGCGAGATAACAGTGTGCTTGTTATCTGGAATGTTAACGCCTGCAATACGGGCCATTCAGTGGGACTCCAATTGACAGCTACCTACGCCCCGGAAGCCAAGAAATAGGGCGCGAGATAATATCGCTGTAATAACAAATAATCAACCCGGCAGCGCACTAGCTGCCGGGCTTCAAGCGGATCACACTCAGCCTTGGCGCTGTTTGTGACGCGGTTCCGCGCTGCAAATTACTCGAACAACACCTTCGCGGCGAATAATCTTGCAGTTACGGCACAGCTTTTTCACCGATGCACGAACTTTCATCACCAACTCCTCGAACCTTATGGGGTACTCAGCGCAACATGCCGCTGCCGTAGCCCTTCAGGTTGGCTTTCTTCATCAGGGATTCGTACTGGTGCGAAACGAGGTGCGATTGTACTTGGGACATGAAGTCCATCACAACCACGACGACGATCAGCAACGAGGTCCCGCCAAGGTAGAACGGAACGTTGGCTGCAACCACCAGGAACTGGGGCAACAAGCACACGGCCGTCATATATAGAGCACCGAACAGGGTCAAACGAGTCAGAACGCCATCAATATAGCGCGCCGACTGCTCGCCTGGACGAATACCCGGAATAAAGGCACCGGACTTCTTCAGGTTTTCCGCTACGTCTTTCGGATTGAACATCAACGCCGTATAGAAGAAGCAGAAGAAAATAATCCCTGCACTAAACAGCAGAATATTCAACGGCTGACCAGGAGCGATCGACTGCGAGATGTCCTGCAACCAGCCCATACCTTCAGACTGACCGAACCAGGCACCCAACGAAGCCGGAAACAGCAAAATGCTGCTCGCGAAGATAGCAGGAATAACACCGGCCATATTCACTTTCAGCGGCAAGTGGCTGGTCTGCGCAGCGAAGACCTTACGGCCCTGCTGACGCTTGGCGTAGTGAACAGCAATACGACGCTGGCCACGCTCAATGAACACCACAAAACCGATAATCGCTACTGCCAGCAAACCGATGGCAACCAAGGCGAAGATATTGATATCACCCTGACGTGCAGACTCGAAAGACTGCCCGATTGCCCTCGGAAGACCGGCGACGATACCTGCGAAAATCAACATCGAGATACCGTTGCCAACACCACGCTCAGTAATCTGCTCACCCAGCCACATCATGAACATCGCACCAGCCACAAATGTGGTTACTGCGACGAAATGGAAGCCAAAGTCACCAGTGAACGCTACGCCCTGCCCTGCCAGACCGATGGACATGCCAACAGCCTGGACAAGAGCAAGAACGACAGTGAGGTAGCGGGTGTACTGGCTAATCTTGCGACGACCAGCTTCACCTTCCTTCTTCAACTGCTCCAGCTGCGGGCTGACGGCGCTCATCAACTGCATGATGATCGATGCCGAAATGTACGGCATGATCCCCAGTGCAAAGATGCTCATCCGCTCCAGCGCGCCGCCGGAAAACATGTTGAACAAGCTAAGAATGGTCCCCTCATTCTGTCGAAACAGGTCTGCGAGTCGGTCCGGATTGATACCTGGAACCGGGATGTGTGCGCCTATTCGGTAGACGATAATCGCCAGGAACAGAAAACGCAGACGAGCCCAAAGTTCAGACATACCGCCTTTGCCGAGCGCTGAGAGAGCACCTTGCTTAGCCATTTATTCCTCGAACTTGCCGCCAGCTGCTTCGATAGCCGAACGCGCACCTTTGGTGGCGCCGATTCCCTTGCCGATAGTGACAGCGCGAGTCACTTCACCGGACAGCATGATTTTCACACGCTGTACGTTGACGTTGATCACGTTGGCATCTTTCAGGGTCTGCACGGTAACGATGTCGCCTTCCACTTTAGCCAGTTCGGACAAACGCACTTCTGCGCGATCCATGGCCTTCAGGGAAACGAAACCGAACTTCGGCAGGCGACGATGCAGCGGCTGTTGACCGCCTTCAAAGCCTGGAGCGATGGTGCCACCGGAGCGGGAGGTTTGACCTTTGTGGCCACGGCCACCAGTCTTACCCAAACCGCTACCGATACCACGGCCCGGACGATGCTTTTCGCGACGGGAACCCGGCGCTGGACTCAGATCATTGAGTTTCATCGATTAACCCTCGACACGCAGCATGTAGTAAGCCTTGTTGATCATCCCGCGATTCTCGGGAGTATCCTGGACTTCTACAGTGTGACCGATGCGACGCAGACCCAAACCCTTAACGCACAATTTGTGGTTAGGGATGCGGCCGGTCATGCTTTTGATCAGCGTTACTTTAACGGTAGCCATGATCAGAAGATCTCCTTGACGCTTTTGCCACGCTTGGCGGCAATGGATTCAGGAGATTGCATAGCTTTCAAACCTTTAAAAGTGGCGTGAACCACGTTTACCGGGTTAGTCGAGCCGTAGCACTTGGCCAGAACGTTCTGAACGCCAGCAACCTCGAGGACAGCACGCATAGCGCCGCCAGCGATGATACCGGTACCTTCAGAAGCAGGCTGCATGTACACCTTCGAAGCGCCATGGGCAGACTTCATTGCGTACTGCAGGGTGGTGCCGTTCAGGTCAACTTGGATCATGTTGCGACGAGCAGCTTCCATTGCCTTCTGGATCGCAGCAGGCACTTCACGCGACTTGCCACGGCCGAAGCCAACACGGCCCTTACCATCACCAACCACGGTCAACGCGGTGAAAGTGAAGATACGGCCGCCTTTAACGGTTTTGGCTACGCGGTTAACTTGAACCAGCTTCTCAATGTAGCCTTCGTCGCGCTTTTGGTCGTTATTTGACATAACTTAGAACTCCAGCCCAGCTTCACGAGCAGCATCAGCCAGCGCTTTAACGCGGCCGTGGTACTTGAAGCCAGAGCGGTCGAAAGCCACTTGCGAGACGCCAGCGGCCTTAGCACGCGTAGCGACCAGCTGGCCAACCTTAGTGGCCGCGTCGATGTTGCCAGTGGCACCATCACGCAGTTCTTTATCCAAAGTCGAGGCGCTTGCCAGGACTTTGTTGCCGTCGGCCGAGATGACCTGGGCGTAGATGTGCTGCGACGAGCGGAACACGCAGAGACGCACGACTTCGAGTTCGTGCATTTTCAGGCGTGCTTTGCGAGCGCGACGCAGTCGAGTAACTTTTTTGTCGGTCATTTGCTATGCCCTACTTCTTCTTGGCTTCTTTACGACGGACGACTTCGTCCGCGTAGCGCACACCTTTGCCTTTGTACGGCTCTGGTGGACGGAAGTCGCGGATCTCGGCAGCCACTTGACCTACCAGCTGCTTATCGATGCCCTTGATCAGGATATCGGTCTGGCTAGGAGTTTCAGCGGTGATGCCTTCCGGCAGTTCGTAATCCACTGGGTGCGAGAAGCCAAGGGCCAGGTTCAAAACCGTGCCTTTTGCTTGCGCTTTGTAACCAACACCGACCAGCTGGAGCTTGCGCTCGAAGCCTTGGCTTACGCCTTGGACCATGTTGTTTACCAACGCACGCGTGGTACCGGCCATTGCGCGAGTTTGTTGATCGCCATTGCGAGCAGCGAAACGCAGCTCACCAGCTTCTTCAACGATCTCAACGGACGAATGGATGTTCAGTTCAAGAGTACCCTTGGCACCCTTCACCGAAAGCTGTTGGCCTGCGAATTTTACTTCGACACCGGCTGGCAGCTTAACGGGGTTCTTAGCGACGCGAGACATGCTTATCCCCCCTTAGAACACAGTGCAAAGAACTTCGCCGCCGACACCGGCAGCGCGCGCAGCACGATCCGTCATCACACCTTTGTTGGTGGAGACGATAGACACGCCAAGACCGCCACGAACTTTCGGCAGATCTTCAACGGACTTGTACTGACGCAGGCCTGGACGGCTAACGCGCTTCACTTCCTCGATGACCGGACGGCCTTCGAAGTACTTCAGCTCGATGGACAGCAGTGGCTTGATTTCGCTGCTGATCTGATAACCCGCAATGTAGCCTTCGTCTTTCAGGACTTTGGCAACAGCTACCTTCAACGTGGAAGATGGCATGCTTACGACGGACTTTTCAGCCATCTGGGCATTACGGATACGAGTTAGCATGTCCGCTAACGGGTCCTGCATACTCATGGGCTAGACGCTCCTAATACAAAAAAATTAGCCTTGCGGCTACATATGTCACCGAGAATCTCCGGGCATAAAACACACGGGCTCAGGCGAGCCGCGTATTTTAGACACACTCCGGAAATGAAACAAGCCCCAAAAGGGGCTTGTTCCAGATTCTAGGCCACCGGCGGTCAGTATCTTGCGATCCTGGCCACCTGGACTTCGAAAGTACTTACCAGCTAGCTTTAACCAGACCTGGTACGTCACCACGCATTGCCGCTTCACGCAGTTTGTTACGGCCGAGGCCGAACTTGCGGTAAACGCCGTGTGGACGACCGGTCAGGCGGCAGCGGTTACGCATGCGCGAGGCGCTTGCGTCACGTGGCTGCTTCTGCAGAGCTACTGTAGCTTCCCAACGCGCTTCTGGACTTGCGTTCAGATCAACGATGATAGCTTTCAGTGCTGCACGCTTCTTGGCGTACTTGGCAACCGTGAGCTGACGCTTCAGCTCGCGGTTTTTCATGCTCATCTTGGCCATGGTCCTACTCCAATCAGTTGCGGAACGGGAATTTGAACGCACGCAGCAGAGCGCGGCCTTCATCATCGTTCTTGGCAGTGGTGGTCAGGGTGATGTCCAGACCGCGGAGAGCATCGATCTTGTCGTAGTCGATTTCCGGGAAGATGATCTGCTCTTTCACGCCCATGCTGTAGTTACCACGACCATCGAAGGACTTGGCATTCAGGCCGCGGAAGTCGCGAACCCGAGGCAGGGAGATCGACAGCAGACGATCCAGGAACTCGTACATACGCTCGCGGCGCAGAGTCACTTTGACACCGATCGGCCAACCTTCACGGACTTTAAAGCCAGCGATGGATTTCCGAGCGTAAGTCACAACGACTTTTTGACCGGTGATCTTTTCCAGGTCAGCAACAGCGTGCTCGATGACTTTTTTGTCACCGATCGCTTCGCCCAGACCCATGTTCAGGGTGATTTTGGTAACGCGCGGAACTTCCATCACGTTCGAAAGCTTAAGTTCTTCCTTAAGCTTCGGAGCGATTTCCTTCCGGTAAATCTCTTTTAGTCGTGCCATGGTCTTATCTACCTAGCAGTGTTCAAGCATCAACCGCTTTTTGGGTCGACTTGAAGACACGAATTTTCTTACCGTCTTCTACTTTGAAACCAACGCGGTCAGCCTTGTTGGTTTCGCCGTTGAAGATGGCGACGTTAGAAGCGTGCAATGGCGCTTCTTTCTCGACGATACCGCCCTGTACGCCCGACGCGGGGTTAGGCTTGGTATGACGCTTGACCAGGTTCAGACCACCAATGACCAGACGGTCATCAGCAAGAACCTTCAGCACCTTACCGCGCTTACCTTTGTCTTTGCCGGCGATCACGATGATCTCGTCGTCACGACGAATCTTTTGCATGTCGGATCTCCTTACAGCACTTCTGGGGCGAGCGAGACGATCTTCATGAACTTCTCAGTACGAAGTTCACGGGTCACTGGCCCAAAGATACGGGTGCCGATCGGCTCTTGCTTGTTGTTCAGAAGAACAGCAGCGTTGCCATCAAAGCGGATAATGGAGCCATCAGCACGACGTACGCCGTGACGAGTGCGGACTACAACAGCAGTCATCACTTGGCCTTTTTTCACTTTACCGCGAGGAATTGCTTCCTTGACGGTAACTTTGATGATGTCACCGATACCAGCGTAACGACGATGGGAGCCACCCAGCACCTTGATGCACATAACACGGCGAGCGCCGCTGTTATCGGCCACATCGAGCATGGATTGAGTCTGAATCATATAATTTCTCCGACCCCTAGTCCTTAGACTTCCACAGCGCGTTCGAGAACATCAACCAATGCCCAAGACTTGGTCTTGGCCAGCGGACGAGTTTCACGAATAGTGACTTTGTCGCCGATGTGGCACTGATTGGTTTCGTCGTGCGCGTGCAGCTTAGTCGAACGCTTAACATATTTACCGTAGATCGGGTGCTTAACGCGACGCTCGATCAAAACGGTGATGGTTTTGTCCATCTTGTCGCTGACAACACGGCCAGTCAGCGTACGGACAGTCTTTTCGGCTTCAGCCATGATCACTTACCTGCCTGCTGGTTGAGCACAGTCTTCACGCGAGCGATGTCACGCTTAACTTGCGAGAGCAGATGAGACTGCCCCAACTGGCCAGTTGCTTTCTGCATACGCAGATTGAACTGGTCGCGCAGCAGGCCGAGCAGTTGCTCGTTCAGCTGCTGTGCGGATTTTTCACGAAGTTCATTCGCTTTCATCACATCACCGTCCGTTTAACAAAGGCGGTGGCGAGCGGCAGCTTTGCAGCAGCCAGGGCAAAAGCCTCACGCGCCAGCTCTTCAGTTACACCCTCGATTTCATACAGGACTTTGCCTGGCTGAATCTGGGCTACCCAGTATTCCACGTTACCCTTACCTTTACCCATCCGAACCTCGAGAGGTTTTTTGGAGATCGGCTTGTCCGGGAATACACGGATCCAGATCTTGCCGCCACGTTTTACGTGACGGGTCAGTGCACGACGCGCTGACTCGATCTGACGAGCGGTGAGACGACCACGAGCTACAGACTTCAGCGCGAACTCGCCGAAGCTGACTTTGCTACCGCGCTGAGCCAGACCACGGTTGTGGCCTGTCATCTGCTTGCGGAACTTCGTACGCTTAGGTTGCAACATTTGGCGTACCCCTTACTTAGCAGCTTTTTTACGAGGCGCTGGTGCTTGTGGTTTCAGTTCTTCTTGGCGACCACCAATTACTTCGCCTTTGAAGATCCAAACCTTTACACCGATCACACCGTAAGTGGTGTGAGCTTCGTAGTTGGCATAGTCGATGTCGGCACGCAGGGTGTGCAACGGCACACGACCTTCGCGATACCATTCAGTACGTGCGATTTCAGCACCGCCGAGACGACCGCTCACTTGGATTTTGATGCCCTTGGCACCAATACGCATGGCGTTTTGCACGGCGCGCTTCATAGCACGACGGAACATTACGCGGCGCTCCAGCTGCTGAGCTACGCTCTGCGCAACCAGCATACCGTCGAGCTCCGGCTTGCGGATCTCTTCGATATTGATGTGCACAGGCACACCCATTTGCTTGGTCAGGTCCTGACGCAGTTTCTCAACATCTTCACCTTTCTTCCCGATAACGATACCTGGACGAGCGGTGTGGATGGTGATACGTGCAGTTTGGGCCGGACGATGGATATCGATACGGCTTACGGACGCGCTTTTTAGTTTGTCTTGGAGATACTCACGCACCTTCAGATCAGCGAACAAATAGTCCGCATAAGTCCGACCGTCTGCGTACCAGACGGAGGTGTGCTCCTTGACGATTCCCAGGCGAATGCCAATGGGATGTACTTTCTGACCCATCTCTTCGACTCCGTTACTTGTCAGCAACCTTGACAGTGATATGGCAAGACCGCTTGACGATGCGATCAGCACGGCCTTTGGCACGCGGCATGATACGCTTCAGCGAACGCCCTTCGTTGACGAAAACGGTGCTGACCTTCAGGTCATCAACGTCTGCGCCTTCGTTATGCTCGGCGTTGGCTACGGCCGACTCCAGCACTTTCTTCATGATCTCGGCGGCTTTCTTACTGCTGAAAGCCAACAAGTTGAGCGCTTCGCCCACCTTCTTCCCGCGGATCTGGTCGGCGACCAAGCGGGCTTTCTGGGCGGAGATTCGAGCGCCCGACAACTTAGCGGCTACTTCCATTTCCTAACCCCTTAACGCTTGGCTTTCTTGTCTGCCACGTGCCCACGATAAGTGCGGGTACCGGCAAACTCGCCCAGTTTGTGGCCGACCATGTCTTCGTTAACGAGAACTGGGACGTGCTGACGACCGTTGTGTACTGCGATGGTCAAACCGACCATTTGTGGCAGGATCATAGAACGGCGCGACCAGGTCTTAACTGGTTTGCGATCGTTCTTTTCCGCCGCCACTTCGATCTTCTTCAGTAGGTGAAGATCAATAAAAGGACCTTTTTTCAGAGAACGTGGCACTGTCGTATCCCTCTATTTACTTGCGACGACGGACGATCATTTTGTCGGTACGCTTATTACCACGAGTCTTCGCGCCCTTAGTCGGGAAGCCCCATGGCGATACCGGATGACGACCACCAGAGGTACGACCTTCACCACCACCGTGTGGGTGGTCAACCGGGTTCATGGCAACACCACGAACGGTTGGGCGAACGCCACGCCAGCGTTTGGCACCAGCTTTACCCAGCGAACGCAGGCTGTGCTCGGAGTTCGAGACTTCGCCCAGGGTCGCACGGCATTCAGCCAGTACTTTACGCATCTCACCAGAACGCAGACGCAGGGTCACGTAGACACCTTCACGAGCGATCAGCTGAGCCGAAGCACCAGCGGAACGAGCGATCTGTGCGCCTTTACCTGGCTTCAATTCGATGCCGTGTACGGTGCTACCAACTGGAATGTTACGCAGTTGCAGAGCGTTGCCCGGCTTGATCGGTGCCAGAGCACCTGCGATCAGCTGGTCGCCAGCACTCACGCCTTTAGGCGCGATGATGTAGCGACGCTCGCCATCTGCGTACAGCAGCAGAGCGATGTGAGCAGTACGGTTTGGATCGTATTCGATACGCTCGACAGTGGCAGAGATGCCATCTTTGTCGTTGCGACGGAAATCGACCAGACGATAATGCTGCTTATGGCCACCACCGATGTGACGAGTGGTAATACGACCATTGTTGTTACGACCACCAGTCTTCGATTTCTTCTCGAGCAGCGGTGCGTGAGGAGCGCCTTTATGCAGCTCCTGGTTGACCACCTTGACCACAAAACGGCGGCCAGGGGAAGTCGGTTTGCATTTAACGATTGCCATGATGCACCCCTTCCTTACTCAGCACTGCTGCTGAAATCGAGATCTTGGCCTGGCTGAAGGGAGATAACTGCCTTCTTCCAGTCATTACGCTTGCCCAGACCGCGAGCAGTGCGCTTGCTCTTACCCAGAACATTCAGGGTAGTAACACGCTCTACTTTCACGCTGAACAGGCTTTCGACGGCCTTCTTGATTTCCAGCTTGGTTGCGTCAGTTGCAACCTTGAAAACGAACTGGCCTTTCTTGTCAGCCAGAACCGTAGCCTTTTCGGAAACGTGCGGGCCAAGCAGAACTTTAAATACGCGTTCCTGGTTCATCCCAGCAGCTCCTCGAATTTCTTCACGGCCGACACGGTGATCAACACCTTGTCGTATGCGATCAGACTAACTGGATCGGAACCTTGCACGTCACGTACATCAACGTGTGGCAGGTTGCGAGCAGCCAGGTACAGGTTCTGATCAACAGCTTCAGACACGATCAAAACATCGGTCAGGCTCATGTTGTTCAGTTTGCCCAGCAGATCTTTGGTTTTTGGACTTTCAACAGCGAAGTCCTGAACCACGACCAGACGGTCAGTACGCACGAGTTCAGCAAGGATGGAGCGCAGTGCTGCGCGATACATCTTCTTGTTGAGCTTCTGAGAGTGATCCTGCGGACGAGCTGCGAAAGTGGTACCGCCGCCACGCCAGATTGGGCTACGGATAGTACCGGCACGAGCGCGGCCAGTACCTTTCTGACGCCAAGGGCGCTTACCGCCACCACGAACGTCGGAACGGGTCTTTTGCTGCTTGCTACCTTGACGGCCGCCGGCCATGTAGGCCACGACTGCTTGGTGAACGAGCGTCTCGTTGAATTCGCCGCCAAATGTCAGTTCGGAAACTTCGATCGCTTGAGCGTCATTTACATTTAATTGCATGTCAGCTTCCCCTTAACCGCGAGCCTTGGCCGCTGGACGTACAACCAGGTTGCCGCCAGTAGCGCCAGGAACAGCACCCTTGACCAACAACAGATTGCGTTCAGCGTCGACGCGCACTACTTCGAGGGACTGCACGGTCACGCGCTCAGCGCCCATATGACCGGACATTTTTTTGCCCTTGAATACACGACCAGGAGTCTGGCACTGGCCAATAGAGCCCGGGACGCGGTGGGAAACGGAGTTACCGTGAGTGTTGTCTTGACCACGGAAATTCCAACGCTTGATCGTACCCTGGAAGCCTTTACCCTTGGACTGACCGGTTACATCAACCAGTTGACCAGCGGCGAAGATTTCAGCGTTGATCAGATCGCCAGCCTGGTAGTCGCCTTCTTCAAGACGGAACTCCATGACAGTACGACCAGCTGCAACGTTTGCTTTAGCGAAGTGACCTGCTTGAGCAGCAGTCACGCGCGAAGCACGACGCTCGCCGACAGTGACTTGCACTGCACGATAGCCATCGGTTTCTTCAGTTTTGAACTGGGTGACGCGATTCGGCTCGATCTCAATGACCGTGACCGGAATGGAGACACCTTCTTCGGTGAAAATACGGGTCATACCGCATTTACGACCGACTACACCAATAGTCATGTTGTAAACCTCATGAGTGTACGGGGCTTTCACCCGCTATGGCCGCCCATTTCAGAGCGTTACACGACTAAGACCCGAGTCTTAGCCGAGGCTGATCTGTACTTCCACACCGGCCGCCAGATCAAGCTTCATAAGCGCATCAACGGTTTTATCCGTTGGCTGGACGATGTCCAGAACGCGCTTATGAGTACGGATCTCGTACTGGTCACGCGCGTCTTTGTTGACGTGCGGGGAGACCAGAACGGTGAACCGCTCTTTGCGGGTAGGCAGTGGAATAGGACCACGCACTTGTGCCCCAGTACGTTTCGCGGTTTCCACGATTTCCTGGGTGGATTGGTCGATCAGGCGATGGTCAAAAGCCTTCAACCTGATACGGATTTGCTGATTTTGCATTGGATTTCAGACTCCGGCTGCTATTCCCACCGAGCGCACTGCGCCCGTTAAAAGGAGGCGCAATTCTATAGACGCCCCAGATAGGTGTCAACCCAATAAAAAAGCCCCCGCTGAGCGGGGGCTTTTCAAAGCATCGAAGCTATCTCAGAAGAGATGCTTACTCGATGATTTTAGCTACAACGCCAGCACCAACGGTACGGCCGCCTTCACGGATTGCGAAGCGCAGACCGTCTTCCATTGCGATGGTTTTGATCAGGGTGACAACCATTTTGATGTTGTCGCCTGGCATTACCATTTCAACGCCTTCCGGCAGTTCGCAGTTACCAGTCACGTCAGTAGTACGGAAGTAGAACTGTGGACGGTAGCCTTTGAAGAACGGAGTGTGACGACCGCCTTCTTCTTTGCTCAGCACGTACACTTCAGCTTCGAACTTGGTGTGCGGCTTAACCGAACCTGGCTTGACCAGAACCTGGCCACGCTCAACGTCGTCACGCTTGGTACCACGCAGCAGAACGCCGCAGTTCTCGCCAGCACGACCTTCGTCGAGCAGCTTACGGAACATTTCAACACCGGTGCAGGTGGTGACGGTAGTGTCACGCAGACCAACGATTTCCAGTGGATCTTGAACCTTAACGATACCGCGCTCGATACGGCCAGTTACAACAGTACCGCGACCGGAGATCGAGAATACGTCTTCGATTGGCATCAGGAACGGCTTGTCGATAACACGAACTGGATCTGGGATGTAGCTGTCCAGAGTCTCTACCAGTTTACGAACGGACGTGGTGCCCATTTCGTTATCGTCTTTACCTTCCAGAGCCATACGAGCAGAACCGATGATGATCGGAGTGTCGTCGCCTGGGAAGTCGTAAGTGCTCAGCAGATCGCGCACTTCCATCTCAACCAGTTCCAGCAGCTCAGCGTCGTCTACCAGGTCAGCCTTGTTCAGGTAAACCACGATGTACGGAACGCCAACCTGACGGGACAGCAGGATGTGCTCACGGGTTTGTGGCATCGGACCATCAGCGGCCGAGCAAACCAGGATTGCGCCGTCCATCTGGGCAGCACCGGTGATCATGTTCTTCACATAGTCAGCGTGACCTGGGCAGTCAACGTGAGCGTAGTGACGGATCAGCGAGTTGTATTCAACGTGCGCGGTGTTGATGGTGATACCACGAGCTTTTTCTTCTGGTGCGCTGTCGATTTTATCGAAATCAACGATTGCCGAACCGAATACTTCGGAGCAAACGCGAGTCAGAGCAGCAGTCAGAGTGGTTTTACCGTGGTCAACGTGACCGATGGTGCCAACGTTGACGTGCGGTAGGGAACGATCAAATTTTTCTTTAGCCACGACAATTAACTCCTTGCCTAAAGGACTGAATCAGCCTTGTTTTTTGGATACAGTTTCAGCGATGTGCGCCGGAGCTGTGTTGTATTTTTTGAATTCCATAGAGTAGCTTGCGCGACCCTGAGACATGGAGCGAACGTCGGTCGCATAACCGAACATCTCACCCAACGGAACCTCGGCGCGAATCACTTTGCCGGAAACCGTGTCTTCCATGCCCAAGATCATGCCGCGACGACGGTTAAGGTCGCCCATGACATCACCCATATAGTCTTCAGGTGTAACAACTTCTACCGCCATGATTGGCTCAAGCAACTCACCACCGCCCTTCTGGGCCAGTTGCTTGGTTGCCATGGAAGCAGCCACCTTAAACGCCATCTCGTTGGAGTCGACGTCGTGGTAAGAACCGTCAAAAACGGTTGCTTTCAGGCCGATCAGCGGATAGCCGGCAACAACACCGTTCTTCATCTGCTCTTCGATACCCTTCTGGATAGCAGGGATGTATTCCTTAGGAACAACACCACCCACTACTTCGTTCACGAATTGCAGACCTTCCTGACCTTCGTCAGCAGGAGCAAAACGGATCCAGCAGTGACCGAACTGACCACGACCGCCGGACTGACGAACGAACTTGCCTTCGATTTCACAGTTCTTCGTGATGCGCTCACGATAGGAAACCTGAGGCTTACCGATGTTGGCTTCGACGTTGAACTCACGGCGCATCCGGTCAACCAGGATGTCCAGGTGCAGCTCGCCCATGCCAGAGATGATCGTTTGACCAGTCTCTTCATCAGTCTTAACGCGGAAAGATGGATCTTCCTGAGCAAGTTTGCCCAGAGCGATACCCATTTTTTCCTGGTCATCCTTGGTCTTAGGCTCTACGGCAACCGAAATAACCGGCTCCGGGAAGTCCATGCGAACCAGGATGATTGGCTTAGCAGCGTCGCACAAAGTCTCACCAGTGGTGACGTCCTTCATGCCGATCAGGGCCGCGATGTCACCAGCGCGTACTTCCTTGATCTCTTCACGGGCGTTTGCGTGCATTTGCACCATACGACCCACGCGCTCTTTCTTACCTTTAACCGAGTTGATCACGCCGTCGCCGGATGCCAACACGCCCGAGTAAACGCGGACGAAAGTCAAGGTACCCACGAATGGGTCGGTAGCGATCTTGAACGCCAGGGCCGAGAACGGCTCGCTGTCGTCTGCATGACGCTCCATTTCCTCTTCCTCGTTATCAGGGTTGGTACCCTTGATAGCAGGAATGTCGGTTGGAGCAGGCAGGTAGTCGATCACAGCATCGAGAACCAGGGGAACACCCTTGTTCTTGAACGAGGAACCGCAAACAGCCAAGACGATCTCACCAGCGATAGTACGCTGACGCAGAGCGGCCTTGATTTCCACGTTGGTGAGTTCTTCACCTTCGAGGTACTTGTTCATCAGCTCTTCGCTGGCTTCGGCAGCAGCCTCAACCAGGTTGTTGCGCCACTCGTCAGCCAGTTCCTGCATATCTGCAGGGATAGGCTTGCGAACAGGAACCATACCTTTGTCGGCGTCATTCCAGTAGACGGCTTCCATGGTGATCAGATCGATCTGGCCCTGGAAGTTGTCTTCGGAACCGATAGCCAATTGGATTGGCACCGGAGTGTGACCCAGACGCTGCTTGATCTGACCGATCACGCGCAGGAAGTTCGCACCAGCACGGTCCATCTTGTTTACGTAAACAAGACGCGGAACACCGTACTTGTTGGCTTGACGCCATACGGTTTCCGACTGAGGCTCAACACCCGAAGTACCACAGAACACAACGACCGCGCCGTCGAGTACACGCAGGGAACGCTCAACTTCAATAGTGAAGTCCACGTGACCCGGGGTATCGATTACGTTGAAGCGGTGCTCGTCCTTGTACTGCTTGGCAGAACCTTTCCAGAAGGCGGTAATAGCAGCAGAAGTAATGGTAATACCACGCTCCTGCTCCTGAACCATCCAGTCTGTGGTCGCGGCGCCATCATGCACCTCGCCCATTTTGTGACTTTTGCCGGTGTAAAACAGTACGCGCTCGGTGGTGGTGGTTTTACCAGCATCCACGTGAGCAACGATACCGATGTTACGGTAGCGGCTAATCGGAGTAGTACGAGCCATAAAGCCCTCGCAAAATTAGTGAAGCTAAGATTAGAAGCGGTAGTGCGAGAAAGCTTTGTTAGCTTCAGCCATACGGTGCACGTCTTCACGCTTCTTAACAGCAGCACCTTTACCTTCAGCAGCGTCCAACAGCTCGCCGGCCAAACGCAGAGCCATAGACTTCTCGCCGCGCTTACGGGCGAAGTCTACCAACCAGCGCATTGCCAGGGCGTTACGACGGGACGGACGAACTTCGACCGGAACCTGGTAAGTAGCACCGCCTACACGGCGCGACTTCACTTCGACCAGCGGAGCGATGGCGTCGAGAGCTTTCTCGAAGATTTCCAGGGGGTCGCTGTTCTTGCGTTCTTTAACCTTTTCCAGCGCGCCATAAACGATACGCTCGGCAACGGCTTTCTTGCCGCTTTCCATCACGTGGTTCATGAACTTGGCCAGAATTTGGCTTCCGTATTTTGGATCGTCAAGCACTTCGCGCTTGGCTGCTACGCGTCTTCTTGGCATGGATAAGCCCTCAAACGGTCTTCAGGTTCGCTCGGAATCGGTGCCCTTGCGGGACGCCTCCGACCTTACTCTTATCGACTCAGAAAATAAGATGATTCAGTTTACAAAAAGCCGCTACTACTTAGGCTTCTTGGTACCGTACTTCGAACGACCCTGGTTACGACCTTTAACGCCGGAAGTATCCAAGGAGCCGCGTACGGTGTGGTAACGAACACCTGGCAAGTCTTTTACACGACCGCCGCGGATCAGTACCACGCTGTGCTCTTGCAGGTTGTGGCCTTCACCGCCGATGTACGAGGAAACCTCGAAACCGTTGGTCAGGCGCACACGGCATACTTTACGCAGTGCCGAGTTAGGTTTTTTCGGCGTAGTGGTATACACGCGAGTGCATACGCCACGACGTTGCGGGCAGTTCTGCAGCGCAGGCACGTCGGATTTCTCGACGATACGCTTACGCGGCTGACGTACCAGCTGGTTGATAGTTGCCATCTACTAGCTCCACTGTTGTCTTGCGACGCTATTGTCTTGCAAGAAAAGCAAAATGGCAGGAACGAATTCCCGCCAAATTTAGGGGTACAAGAGTCTAAAGAGGATCTTGCCCCCAGTCAAGGCAAGGCCCCGACCTCCCCCTCCACCGAAACCCGACAAAACTGTCTTGTTCCGACGAACGGGGCTGCCAGGGCCCGGTCTTATTTATCGCAGAACTCAGTTACCGCTAGAGTTCAGCGCTTCGGTCAGTGCAGCTTCCACTTCACTGGCGCTTACGCGCAACGGCTTGTCGAGTTCACGGCGACGCTTACGCTCGCTGTGGTAGGCCAAACCGGTACCGGCCGGGATCAGACGACCCACAACCACGTTTTCTTTCAGGCCGCGCAAGTAGTCACGCTTGCCGGTTACCGCTGCTTCGGTCAGTACGCGAGTGGTCTCCTGGAAGGAGGCCGCCGAGATGAACGACTCAGTGGACAACGACGCCTTGGTGATACCCAGCAACACGCGAGTGAACTTGGAAACAAATTTCTCCTCGGTTGCCAGACGCTCGTTTTCTACCAGTACGTGAGTCAGTTCCATCTGGTCGCCCTTGATGAAACTCGAATCGCCGGATTCAGCGATTTCAACTTTACGCAGCATCTGACGCAGGATGGTCTCGATGTGCTTATCGTTGATCTTCACGCCTTGCAGGCGGTAAACGTCCTGGATCTCGTTAACGATGTACTTGGCCAGCGCACTCACACCCAGCAGACGCAGGATATCGTGTGGATCGCTCGGGCCGTCGGAGATAACTTCGCCGCGGTTTACCTGTTCGCCTTCGAAGACGTTCAGGTGACGCCACTTCGGAATCAGCTCTTCATACGGATCGCTACCGTCGTTCGGGGTAATGACCAGACGGCGCTTGCCCTTGGTCTCTTTACCGAACGCGATGGTGCCGCTGACTTCAGCCAGAATCGACGCTTCTTTCGGACGACGAGCTTCGAACAAGTCGGCAACACGCGGCAGACCACCGGTGATGTCACGGGTCTTCGAAGTTTCTTGCGGGATACGAGCGATAACATCACCGATCGCGATCTTCGCACCATCCGCCACACCGACCAGGGCGTTGGCTGGCAGGAAGTACTGAGCAATAACGTCAGTGCCTGGCAGCAACAGATCCTTGCCGTTGTCATCAACCATCTTCACGGCAGGACGGATGTCTTTACCGGCAGCTGGACGATCTTTGGCGTCGAGGACTTCAATGTTGGTCATACCGGTCAATTCGTCAGTCTGACGCTTGATCGTGATGCCTTCTTCCATGCCCACGTAGGTCACGGTACCTTTCATTTCGGTAACGATTGGGTGAGTGTGCGGATCCCACTTGGCTACGATTGCGCCAGCGTCGACCTTGTCACCTTCTTTAACCGAAATCACAGCACCGTACGGCAGCTTGTAACGCTCACGCTCACGACCGAAGTCATCAGCGATCGCCAGCTCACCAGAACGGGACACAGCAACCAGGTGGCCATCCACTCGCTCAACGTGCTTGAGGTTGTGCAGACGGACAGTACCGCCATTCTTCACCTGAACGCTGTCAGCTGCGGAGGTCCGGCTTGCAGCACCACCGATGTGGAACGTACGCATGGTCAACTGGGTACCCGGCTCACCGATGGACTGGGCAGCGATAACGCCAACCGCTTCACCGATGTTGACCTGGTGACCACGAGCCAAGTCACGGCCGTAGCACTTGGCGCAGATGCCGTAACGGGTTTCGCAGCTGATCGGCGAGCGAACAATCACTTCGTCGATGCTGTTGAGTTCGATGAACTCGACCCACTTCTCATCCACCAGGGTGCCGGCAGGAACGATGATTTCCTCGGTACCTGGCTTGAACACGTCACGAGCAATAACACGACCCAATACGCGCTCACCCAGAGGCTCTACAACGTCACCGCCTTCAATGTGCGGAGTCATCAGCAGGCCATGCTCGGTGCCGCAATCGATCTCGGTTACAACCAGATCTTGTGCAACGTCTACCAGACGACGAGTCAGGTAACCGGAGTTAGCGGTTTTCAACGCGGTATCCGCCAGACCTTTACGAGCACCGTGCGTGGAGATGAAGTACTGAAGTACGCTCAAACCTTCACGGAAGTTCGCAGTAATCGGCGTTTCGATGATGGAACCGTCCGGCTTGGCCATCAGGCCACGCATACCGGCGAGCTGACGGATCTGCGCAGCAGAACCCCGTGCGCCCGAGTCGGCCATCATGTACATCGAGTTGAAAGACTCTTGATCGACTTCGACACCGTGGCGGTCGATGACTTTCTCTTTCGAGAGGTTGGCCATCATCGCCTTGGAAACTTCGTCGTTGGCCTTGGACCAAAGGTCGATCACTTTGTTGTACTTCTCGCCCTGGGTTACCAGGCCGGAGGCGTACTGGCTCTCGATCTCTTTCACTTCGTCAGTGGCAGCACTGATGATGCGGGCTTTTTCATCCGGGATAACGAAGTCGTTAACACCGATGGAAACGCCGGAAATGGTCGAATAAGCGAAACCGGTATACATCAACTGGTCAGCGAAGATCACGGTCTCTTTCAGACCAACCACGCGGTAGCACTGGTTGATCAGCTTGGAGATCGCCTTCTTCTTCATCGGCAGGTTGACGACGTCGTAAGACAGACCTTTTGGCACAACCTGGTACAACAGCGCACGGCCGACAGTGGTGTCGACGATACGGGTGTTGCTCACGCTGCCGCCGTCACGATCGTTGACGGTTTCGTGGATCCGCACCTTGACCTTGGCGTGCAGTGCGGCTTCGCCGGCACGGAACACACGGTCAACTTCTTGCAGGTCAGCGAACACACGACCTTCGCCCTTGGCGTTGATCGCTTCACGGGTCATGTAGTACAGACCCAGTACAACGTCCTGCGACGGAACGATGATTGGCTCACCGTTGGCTGGCGACAGGATGTTGTTGGTCGACATCATCAACGCACGCGCTTCCAGCTGGGCTTCCAGCGTCAGCGGTACGTGCACGGCCATTTGGTCGCCGTCGAAGTCGGCGTTGTACGCAGCACAGACCAGAGGGTGCAGCTGAATAGCCTTACCTTCGATCAGTACCGGTTCAAACGCCTGGATACCCAGACGGTGAAGGGTCGGTGCACGGTTGAGGAGGACCGGGTGTTCGCGAATCACTTCAGCGAGAACGTCCCAAACCTCTGGCAGTTCGCGCTCGACCATTTTCTTGGCCGCTTTGATGGTGGTCGCGAGACCGCGCATTTCCAGCTTGCCGAAGATGAACGGTTTGAACAGCTCGAGAGCCATCTTCTTAGGCAGACCGCACTGGTGCAGACGCAGGGTCGGGCCTACGGTAATTACCGAACGACCGGAGTAGTCAACGCGCTTACCGAGCAAGTTCTGACGGAAACGACCTTGCTTACCCTTGATCATGTCGGCCAGGGATTTCAGAGGACGCTTGTTGGAACCCGTGATAGCGCGGCCACGACGACCGTTGTCGAGCAGGGCATCAACCGCTTCTTGCAACATACGCTTTTCGTTGCGCACGATGATGTCCGGAGCGGACAGATCAAGCAGGCGCTTCAAGCGGTTGTTACGGTTGATCACGCGGCGGTACAGGTCGTTGAGGTCGGAAGTCGCGAAACGACCACCATCCAACGGTACCAGCGGACGCAGGTCTGGCGGCAGAACCGGCAGAACGGTCAGCACCATCCACTCTGGCAAGTTGCCGGAACCCTGGAAGGCTTCCATCAACTTCAGACGCTTGGACAGCTTCTTGATCTTGGTTTCGGAGTTGGTTTGCGGAATTTCTTCGCGCAGGCGGCCAATCTCGTGTTCCAGGTCGATAGCGTGCAGCAGTTCGCGGACAGCTTCGGCACCCATGCGGGCATCGAAATCGTCGCCGAATTCTTCCAGCGCTTCGAAGTACTGCTCGTCGTTGAGCAGCTGACCTTTTTCAAGGGTGGTCATGCCTGGATCGATAACGACATAGCTCTCGAAGTAGAGAACGCGTTCGATATCACGCAGGGTCATGTCCATCAGCAAACCGATACGGGACGGCAGCGATTTCAGGAACCAGATGTGGGCAACCGGCGAAGCCAGCTCGATGTGCGCCATGCGCTCACGACGAACCTTGGCCAGTGCGACTTCAACGCCGCACTTCTCGCAGATCACACCACGGTGCTTCAAGCGCTTGTACTTACCGCACAGGCACTCGTAATCCTTTACCGGGCCAAAGATCTTGGCGCAGAACAGGCCGTCACGCTCAGGTTTGAACGTACGGTAGTTGATGGTTTCCGGCTTTTTAACTTCACCGAACGACCACGATCGGATCATCTCAGGCGATGCCAATCCAATACGGATGGCGTCGAACTCTTCGACTTGACCCTGGTTTTTCAGCAAATTCAGTAGGTCTTTCAAGGCCTTTCCTCCTGGCGGAGCAGAGAGCGAGCTAAACAGCCCCGCTCTCGATTCGCGTCACGTGTTATTCGGTTTCCAGATCGATATCGATGCCGAGGGAA
Organism: Pseudomonas sp. WS 5027; assembly: GCF_012985695.1. NCBI lineage: Bacteria > Pseudomonadati > Pseudomonadota > Gammaproteobacteria > Pseudomonadales > Pseudomonadaceae > Pseudomonas > Pseudomonas sp. WS 5027. Next base: position 53,264 of record NZ_JAAQWU010000031.1, read on the forward strand.
CGAATTTCTTTGATCAACACGTTGAAGGACTCGGGCATGCCCGGCTCCATACGGTGATCGCCGTCCACGATGTTTTTGTACATCTTGGTACGACCGTTCACATCGTCCGACTTCACTGTGAGCATTTCTTGCAGAGTGTATGCAGCACCGTATGCTTCCAGTGCCCAGACCTCCATCTCCCCGAAACGCTGACCACCGAACTGAGCCTTACCACCCAGCGGCTGCTGGGTAACCAGGCTGTACGAACCGGTAGAACGAGCGTGCATCTTGTCGTCTACCAAGTGGTTCAGCTTCAGCATGTACATGTAGCCAACAGTAACCGGGCGCTCGAACTTGTTGCCGGTACGGCCGTCGAACAGCTGCATCTGGCCGCTTTCTGGCAGGTCTGCCAGTTTCAGCATGGCCTTGATTTCGCTTTCCTTGGCACCGTCGAACACTGGGGTAGCCATTGGAACGCCGCCGCGCAGGTTCTTCGCCAGATCCAGGATTTCCTGGTCGGAGAAAGTGTCCAGCTCTTCTTTGCGGCCGCCGATCTCGTTGTAGATCTCGTGCAGGAACTTACGCAGGTCTGCGACCTTACGCTGCTCTTCGATCATACGGTTGATCTTCTCGCCCAGACCTTTAGCCGCGAGGCCCAGGTGGGTTTCAAGGATCTGACCAACGTTCATACGCGAAGGTACGCCCAACGGGTTGAGGACGACGTCGACCGGGGTGCCATTGGCATCGTGCGGCATGTCTTCAACCGGCATGATCACGGAGACCACACCTTTGTTACCGTGACGACCGGCCATCTTGTCGCCCGGCTGGATGCGACGACGGATTGCCAGGTAAACCTTGACGATTTTCAGCACGCCTGGAGCCAGGTCATCGCCCTGCTGCAGTTTGCGCTTCTTGTCTTCAAACTTGTCGTCCAGCAGACGGCGGCGATCAACGATATAGGCCTGAGCCTTCTCGAGCTGCTCGTTCAGAGCATCTTCAGCCATGCGCAGCTTGAACCACTGCCCATGCTCAAGACCGTCGAGGATTTCGTCGGTGATGTCCTGGCCTTTCTTCAGACCTGCGCCGCCTTCGGCCTTGTGGCCTACCAGTGCGGAACGCAGACGTTCGAAGGTCGCGCCCTCAACGATACGGAACTCTTCGTTCAGATCCTTGCGGATCTCGTCGAGCTGAGTCTTCTCGATGGACAGTGCACGAGCATCACGCTCGACGCCATCACGGGTGAAGACCTGTACGTCGATGACAGTGCCCTTGGTACCAGTAGGTACACGCAGGGAGGTGTCTTTAACGTCGCTGGCTTTTTCACCGAAAATAGCGCGCAGCAGCTTCTCTTCCGGAGTCAGTTGCGTCTCGCCTTTCGGGGTGACCTTACCGACCAGGATGTCGCCAGCGCCAACTTCAGCACCTACGTAAACGATACCGGCTTCGTCCAGCTTGTTCAGAGCAGCTTCACCCACGTTCGGGATGTCTGCGGTGATTTCCTCAGGCCCAAGCTTGGTGTCACGCGCCACACAGGTCAGTTCCTGGATGTGGATCGTGGTGAAGCGGTCTTCTTGAACCACACGCTCGGACAGGCAGATGGAGTCTTCGAAGTTGAAGCCGTTCCATGCCATGAACGCGATGCGCATGTTCTGACCCAGAGCCAACTCACCCATATCGGTGGACGGACCGTCGGCCATGATGTCACTACGCTGAACGCGATCACCCTTGCTCACCAGCGGACGCTGGTTGATGCAGGTGTTCTGGTTCGAGCGGGTGTATTTAGTCAGGTTGTAGATGTCGACACCGGCTTCGCCAGTTTCAACTTCGTCATCGGCAACACGAACCACGATACGGCTAGCATCAACGGAGTCGATCACGCCGCCACGACGAGCCACGACGCAAACGCCGGAGTCGCGAGCTACGTTACGCTCCATGCCGGTACCTACCAGCGGCTTGTCAGCACGCAGGGTCGGTACAGCTTGACGCTGCATGTTGGAACCCATCAACGCACGGTTGGCGTCATCGTGTTCCAGGAACGGGATCAGCGACGCTGCAACCGAAACTACCTGCTTGGGCGATACGTCCATCAAGGTGACGTCTTCCGGCGCCTTAACGGTGAACTCGTTCAAGTGACGAACAGCTACCAGCTCGTCGATCAGGACTTTCTTGTCGTTCATCGTGGCCGAAGCCTGAGCGATCACGTGATCAGCTTCTTCGATGGCGGACAGGAAGACGATCTCGTCGGTGACCAGGGCGTCTTTCACCACGCGGTACGGGCTTTCAAGGAAGCCGTACTGGTTGGTGCGCGCATAGGCAGCCAGAGAGTTGATCAGACCGATGTTCGGACCTTCCGGCGTTTCGATCGGGCATACACGACCGTAGTGCGTCGGGTGAACGTCACGAACTTCAAAGCCAGCACGCTCACGGGTCAGACCGCCCGGGCCCAGTGCAGAGACACGGCGCTTGTGGGTGATCTCAGAGAGCGGGTTGTTCTGGTCCATGAACTGCGAGAGCTGGCTGGAACCGAAGAACTCTTTCACCGCCGCAGCCACTGGCTTGGCGTTGATCAGGTCTTGCGGCATCAGGCCTTCGCTTTCAGCCATCGACAGACGCTCTTTGACCGCACGCTCAACACGTACCAGGCCAACGCGGAACTGGTTCTCGGCCATTTCGCCTACACAGCGAACACGACGGTTACCCAGGTGGTCGATGTCATCGACGATGCCTTTGCCGTTACGGATGTCGACCAGGGTCTTCAGGACCGCAACGATGTCTTCCTTGCACAGCACGCCCGAACCTTCGATCTCGGTACGACCGATACGACGGTTGAACTTCATCCGGCCGACCGCAGACAGGTCATAGCGCTCAGGGCTGAAGAACAGGTTGTTGAACAGGGTTTCGGCAGCGTCTTTGGTAGGTGGCTCGCCAGGACGCATCATGCGATAGATCTCGACCAGCGCTTCCAATTGGTTGCTGGTGGAGTCGATCTTCAGGGTGTCGGAGACGAACGGACCGCAGTCGATATCGTTGGTGTACAGGGTCTCGATGCGAACAACCTGAGCCTTGGCGATTTTTGCCAGGATCTCGGTGTTCAGCTCGGTGTTGCACTCAGCCAGGATTTCGCCTGTAGCCGGGTGAACGATGACCTTGGCGGTAGTCCGACCCAGGACATAGTCCAGAGGCACGTCCAGCGACTTGATACCGGCTTTTTCGATCTGGTTGATGTGGCGCGCAGTAATACGACGGCCAGCCTCAACAATGACTTTGCCCTTCTCATCCTGGATGTCCAGGACCGCAATTTCACCACGCAGACGCGAAGCAATCAGTTCCAGGCTGAGGGTTTCATCCTTCAGGCTGAAGACGTTGGTGGTGTAGAAAGCGTCCAGCACCTGCTCGGTGGTATAGCCGAGCGCGCGCAGCAGTACCGAGGCCGGCAGCTTGCGACGACGGTCGATACGCACGAACACGCAGTCTTTCGGGTCGAACTCGAAGTCCAACCACGAACCACGGTACGGAATGATCCGCGCGGAGTACAGGAGCTTGCCGGAGCTGTGCGTCTTGCCGCGGTCGTGGTCGAAGAACACGCCCGGGGAACGGTGCAGCTGGGAAACGATTACACGCTCGGTACCGTTGATAACGAAGGTACCGTTCTCAGTCATCAACGGGATTTCGCCCATGTAGACTTCTTGCTCTTTGATGTCCTTGATCGCTTTGTTCGACGATTCTTTGTCGAAAATGATCAGACGAACTTTTACCCGCAAAGGTACGGCGTACGTAACACCGCGCAACACGCATTCTTTGACATCAAATGCCGGTTCGCCCAGGCGATAACCGACGTACTCCAGCGCAGCATTGCCGGAGTAGCTGATGATCGGGAAAACGGATTTGAAGGCCGCATGCAGGCCCACGTCGCGGAACTGATCTTTGGTCGCTCCCGCCTGCAAGAATTCACGATACGAATCCAGCTGGATAGCCAGAAGGTACGGGACATCCATGACGTCCGGCAACTTGCTAAAGTCCTTGCGGATACGTTTTTTCTCAGTATATGAGTAAGCCATCAGCGTTCCCCAGCTTGGTCACCTGCTTGTTTGGCCCTCCCGACGGGAGCAGCCAGAAAATCTTGCAAACCCCATGGTTTGCACCACCGCATCGGGTGGCTACAGCGCGTTAGTGGCGGCGACCGAGTCGACAGCCAAGAACGGAAAAAGGCCGGTGGCAAGAGCCACCAGCCATCAGCCTTCAGCTTAACGCTTGGGCTGGAAACGCAAGGTCGATGCTTACTTCAGCTCGACTTTGGCGCCTGCTTCTTCCAGTACTGCTTTGGCTTTGTCAGCAGCGTCTTTCGACACAGCTTCCAGAACCTGGGCAGGAGCGCCGTCAACTACAGCCTTGGCTTCTTTCAGGCCCAGACCGGTCAGTTCACGTACTGCCTTGATCACGTTTACTTTCTTCTCGCCAGCTTCCAGCAGCATGACGTTGAATTCGGTTTGCTCTTCAGCAGCAACAGCAGCAACAGCTGGGCCAGCGGAAGCAGCGGCAGCGGAAACGCCGAATTTTTCTTCGAAAGCTTTGATCAGCTCAACAACCTGCAGAACCGACATTTCAGCTACGGCGTTGAGGATATCTTCTTGGGAGATAGACATTACTGTATTTCCTGAATTGGGGGACGGCCTACGCGGCCATCGAAATAAACAAAAATACGCGAGAGAAAGTGCTCAGCCTTAGGCTGCGGCAGCTTCTTTTTGTTCGCGAACTGCAGCCAGAGTACGAGCCAGCTTGCTGGTAGCGCCTTGAATCACGCTCATCAGCTGCGAAATAGCTTCGTTACGGGTCGGCAGTGTTGCCAGTACGTCGATTTGGTTAGCTGCGAGGAACTTGCCCTCGAACGCAGCTGCCTTGATCTCGAACTTATCCTGACTCTTGGCGAATTCCTTGAACAAACGGGCAGCAGCGCCTGGATGATCCTTGGAGAACGCGATCAGAGTCGGGCCGGTGAACACGTCGTTGAGGACACTGTATTCAGTGTCAGCAACAGCGCGCTTGAGCAGGGTATTACGTACAACACGTACGTATACGCCGGCTTCACGAGCCTCTTTACGGAGTCCGGTCATAGCGCCTACTGTCACACCACGGGCATCAGCCACGACAGCGGACAGAGCAGCTTTGGCAGCCTCGTTGACTTCAGCGACGATGGCCTTCTTGTCTTCGAGATTAATTGCCACGGGTTTAACTCCTGCTTGTTACCGTTTCATCTGGCCTAGGCCGGATGTCGTTTTGGTGTCTGATTCGGTAAGGAACCGGGAGCACCATCTGCGTAGGCTTGATGGTTTAAGACTTGCGTCGCCTACGGTCTTGGATAGCCCCCGCCAGGCAGGGACCCCAATCTTTCAATTGACGCGATATCTCGCGCCAATTTGTGTCTTATACGTCCAGCGAACCTTGGTCGATGACCAGACCTGGGCCCATAGTGGTGCTCAGGGTAACGCGCTTGACGTAGATGCCTTTCGAGGAAGCTGGCTTGATACGCTTCAGATCAGCGATCAGGGCTTCAACGTTTTCCTTCAGCTTGACGGCGTCGAAGCCGACCTTGCCAACGGAGGTGTGAATGATGCCGTTTTTGTCAGTGCGATAACGAACCTGACCAGCCTTGGCGTTTTTAACCGCGGTGGCTACGTCTGGCGTTACGGTACCGACTTTCGGGTTAGGCATCAGGCCACGTGGGCCCAGGATCTGACCCAACTGACCTACAACGCGCATTGCATCCGGGGAGGCAATTACTACGTCATAGTTCAGGTCGCCGCCTTTCATTTCGGCAGCCAGGTCGTCCATGCCAACGCGATCGGCGCCAGCGGCCAGAGCAGCTTCAGCTGCTGGGCCTTGGGTGAAGACAGCAACACGTACAGTCTTGCCAGTACCGTGTGGCAGCACAGTAGCGCTACGAACGACCTGGTCGGATTTACGTGGGTCAACACCCAGGTTTACAGCAACGTCAACGGACTCGCTGAACTTGACAGTCGACAGCTCGGTCAGCAAAGCAGCAGCGTCTACAAAGTTGTAGGACTTGCCCGCTTCGATTTTGCCGGCGATAGCCTTTTGGCGCTTGGTCAGCTTAGCCATTACACACCCTCCACGTTAAGGCCCATGCTACGAGCAGAACCGGCGATGGTACGCACGGCTGCATCCATATCAGCTGCAGTCAGATCCGCGTTTTTGGTTTTCGCGATTTCTTCCAGCTGAGCACGAGTCACGGTGCCAACCTTAACGGTGTTCGGACGAGCGGAACCGCTAGTCAGACCAGCAGCTTTCTTCAACAAAACCGAAGCCGGGGTCGACTTGGTTTCGAAAGTGAAGCTACGGTCGCTATATACAGTGATGATCACTGGAGTCGGCAGACCTGGCTCAATACCCTGAGTACGGGCGTTGAAGGCCTTGCAGAATTCCATGATGTTCACGCCGTGCTGACCCAGAGCTGGACCGACGGGTGGGCTAGGGTTGGCCTGAGCGGCCTTCACTTGCAGCTTGATGTAAGCGGTAATCTTCTTGGCCATGAGGCACTCCAATTACGGGTTCAAGCGCCTCGAAAGGCTCCCCGGTTACTTGCGCGTTTATCCCAGTGACGACAAAACCCCACAGCCTAAGGCTGCGGGGTTGGGATGCTTTGTCAGCTAGACCTTTTCGACCTGGCTGAACTCCAACTCTACCGGAGTAGAGCGACCGAAAATGAGCACTGCCACTTGGATCCGGCTCTTTTCGTAGTTAACTTCTTCAACAGTACCGTTAAAATCAGCAAACGGACCATCTGTGACACGAACAACTTCGCCAGGCTCGAACAATGTCTTCGGCTTAGGCTTGTCGCTACCGTCAGCAACGCGACGCAGAATCGCTTCTGCCTCTTTGTCAGTGATCGGTGCAGGCTTATCAGCGGTACCGCCGATGAAGCCCATCACGCGAGGAGTGTCCTTGACCAAGTGCCAAGTACCCTCATTCATGTCCATCTGTACCAGCACATAGCCAGGGAAGAACTTGCGTTCGCTTTTGCGCTTCTGGCCATTCCGCATTTCAACCACTTCTTCAGTGGGAACCAGAATTTCGCCAAAGCCATCTTCCATGCCTGCCAGCTTTACGCGCTCCAGCAAAGAGCGCATAACATGCTTCTCGTAACCCGAGTAAGCATGCACAACGTACCAACGCTTAGCCACGGGACACCCTTAGCCAACAATCAAGGAAACAAGCCAGCCGAGCAGGGAATCAAGCCCCCACAACAGCAACGCCATAACCAAAACAACAGCCACAACAATTAGCGTGGTCTGCGTGGTTTCTTGGCGAGTCGGCCAAACGACTTTTCGTATTTCGGTGCGAGCTTCCTTTACCAGTACAGCGAAAGACTTACCCTTTACAGTCTGCAGACCAATGAAGACAGCCACAGCAGCAAGAGCGAGCAATACGAGTACGCGGTACAGGATCGGCGAAGCAGAATAGTACTGATTGCCAACAACGCCTACGACCACCAAAGCGACCACAGCGAGCCACTTAACCAGATCGAAACGAGAGCTTTGAGCTTCAGCCTTAGGAGTCATCTATGAAGATCCTGTGAAAAGAAAGCCAGATACACCACGTGAATCTGGCAGGTCAGGAGGGAATCGAACCCCCAACCTACGGTTTTGGAGACCGTCGCTCTGCCAATTGAGCTACTGACCTAAAACAAAATCAGGCCGACCATTATGCAGGCCTGAAAAAGACTTTACAACAACCAACCCCAAGAGACTTGAAACAACCTGGCAACACCAGGCAAAACAGAATCAAGCCGAGACAGCTGTTAAAACAAAGGCAGATATTTTCATATCTGCCTTGATATATGGAGCTCTTGAGCGGATTTGAACCGCTGACCTCACCCTTACCAAGGGTGTGCTCTACCAACTGAGCTACAAGAGCGAAACACCTTGCACAACCTGCAAACTTGGAGCGGGTAGCGGGAATCGAACCCGCATCATCAGCTTGGAAGGCTGAGGTTCTACCACTAAACTATACCCGCGGAGCTTGCAGCTCACGCTAAAAATGGTGGAGGGGGAAGGATTCGAACCTTCGAAGTCGTAGACGTCAGATTTACAGTCTGATCCCTTTGGCCGCTCGGGAACCCCTCCTAAGCGAGCCGGCATTTTACATTACGCCGACCTTCTGTCAAGCATTTTCTCATTAAAAATATGAGGTTAGCTGCGTGACGATCGCTTCACACCAACTTCCCGAAAGGGTCATCACTGTGGAGCGGGCGCCATTCTATGCAAACTATTCGACAGTTGCAATGCCTTCGCACGGCATTATTTTATGTTTTAACTCATTGAATTCATTAGCAAGGCTTTCAAACGGCAGATCGTCAGCAAGGCGGCGACTTTCAGGCGCCACACGCAACCAAAAAGCAGGCGCACCTACGACAACCATTTGCTGGATCCTGACCTTTATATCCAGGCTGGTCAGGCGCTGCTCAAGGAACTGCGCCTGTTCCTGACTGGCAAAACCGCCGATATACAAGCAACCTGCTGGCACCTCTGGAGCCCGAGGCCGATCGCGGCGCGTCATTGCGTCGGCCGACTCACTCAGCAACTGAATATCCTGCTGAGAGCCCCTGTATAGCGCCAGAGGCGTTACATCCTTCGCACGCAACGGAGCCTCTTGCTGGTGCCAAACGTAGTAAAAGACATTGAGAACCAGCAACAACAGAAACAACCAACGCATAAAAACCTCAAGACAAAGGGCACGCCAGCGCCAAGCCAACAAATACCAGGTCCGGAACAACGCGAGCGCCCGGTAAGGCATCGGCGACCAACTCAGCATCACCACCTGTAAGGAAAACAGAGAACTCCTTACCCCAGTAGCTGCGAGCTAGCTCCAACTGCGACTGAGCGAAACCACGAAGCATGAGCGTGCAACCCCGCTCAACAGCTTGGGCAGTCGTAAGCCCAGGCTCCAGTTTTTCTAACGCACGCTCAGCTGCAACATCGTCATACCGTATTTTTCGGGTATGGGTTCGCAGCTGATTGCGCATCAGCGGCATACCTGGACAGATAAATCCCCCAAGATGCTTGCCATCTGCCGCAATGAAATCAGCCGTGGCGGCTGTACCAAAATCAAGTACCAGGCATGCTCGAGAGGCTAACCGGAAGCCCCCAAGCATTGCCAGCCAACGGTCCAACCCCAGGCGGGCATACTCCTCGTAGCCATTGCGCACACCCGCCATCTCACGCGATGGCACTGCACAACTGATAGAGACACCAAAGGCTGCAACCAAGACGTCGACCAGGCGACTCGTCTCTTCCTGGGCGCGCACGCTGACTAACCTGCAGTGCTGCAGAGAAAGACCGACCAGCGAATGAAGACCACCCAGCAACGCCACATCGGAATCAACAACGCCTTCAGCGAAAACGACTGCCTGGTTGGCCTCGAGGACTCGCCACTTGATGAAGCTATTCCCACAGTCGAGCTCAAGAATCATCACGCAACCTCAGGCTTAACTCACCACCACTGTATATTTTCTCAACGCCATTTACCTCGAGACGTAGCGCGCCTTGACCGTCGATACCCAGCACGACCCCATCTACCTGGTTAACACCGGCGATCAACGACACAGCCCTACCCTGCCATAGATGATTCTGCTCCCACTCATCGCGGATTACCGAGAAGCCAGAATCTCTATGACGCACTATATAAGCCTGCAATGCCTCGCTCAGATGAGCAACCAGATGATTTCGATCTACCGAACGACCTGTTTCGAGCTGTATTGATGTCCACTGCTGATCAACCTCCTCGGCGGTCTGCATGTTTGCGTTAATGCCAATACCGAGCACGACATGACAGACATCCGCAGGATCCCCGACCAACTCAAGAAGTATGCCTGCAACCTTCTTCGACCCAACAAGAACGTCATTCGGCCATTTCACACCTGAACCATGGACACCAAGGTCGCGCAAGGTTTGCATGACCGCCAAGCCCACCACAAGACTCAGCCCCTCGAGCTGTCGCAGCCCGCCATCGATACGAAGCACAAGGCTGTAGTAAACATTCTGTGCAAATGGACTCACCCACTTGCGCCCTCGACGCCCCCTGCCCGCAGTCTGCCGCTCCGAGAGAACCAGAAACGGCGCCGCTTGCCCCGCTTCAATAAGGCGCAATGCCTGGGCATTAGTGGAATCGATGGTATTCGATATGAAAATCGAACCTGCACAGACCGGCGACTTCAAGGCGATCTCGTCAGCATTCAATAGAACCAGCGGGGATGCCAATTGATAGCCTCTACCCCTGACCTTATGAATTGTCAGATCCAGCTCAACCTCCAGATGCTGGAGCTGCTTCCACACAGCACTACGACTGATGCCCAGGGCTGCGCCTAGCGCTTCACCCGAGTGGAATCGACCATCTTTCAGAAGTGTTAACAACGTCAGCATGCAAGTCTCGCCTCACAATGAGGCACGCATGATAGCCATGCGTAGAGCCATTGCATAGAAAGCAAGCTGACGGATGATTGAGGGACTTCGATCGAACAATCGACCAAGACTTGACTCGCCTTTTCGACCGCCCAAAACAAAACCCCAACTGCTTTCGCAATTGGGGTTTCGGAATTTAATCTTGACGATGACCTACTCTCACATGGGGAAACCCCACACTACCATCGGCGATGCATCGTTTCACTA